>CAZTDL010000061.1:0-12165 GCA_964612775.1 uncultured Lentisphaeraceae bacterium | reverse complement strand
AAGACTGCGCCATCCTGCAGCAGGCCGTGCGCGAAGCCGTGGCGAGGATTCAAGCGACGAAACGTCCGGTGTCTTTACGTATCGGGGCCCATTCGAACGCGCGGCATTCGGCGATTCAATTCGATTTGACCCGCGAAGGGGACCTTGAAATAAGCCGCAGCGGCAACAGGCCGTGGAAGCTTCGGCAACCGGGCGTCTGGATCGCGGACCATTCGTTGCCGCTGGCTCTGCCGCAAACGCGCTGTCTCACTCTGCACCTGTCCGCAGCAGGCAAGGAACGCGTGCGCGCGTCGCTTGCCCGCCCTCGCCCGATTCCGGTATGGGTCTGGATCGGGAGCGCGTCGCTAGCGGTCATTGCCTGCGCCGCAGATCTGAACGGGGTCCTCGCCGCCACGCTAGGGTTTGCGTGCCAAGCATATCTCCTTGAGCACCACGCGCACCGTCCGCATCAAAAGCCAAAGATCCATGGCGAGCGTCCTGTGACATAAGTAATAGCAGTCCAACAGGCACATTTCATCGAAGGTGCGTTCGTTGCGCCCCGAGACTTGCCACAGTCCCGTTATCCCCGGCAAGCCTTGCAACCGAAGCGCATGACAGGGCCGCGTATAGTGCCGCTGATCGCTGGCGGGCAGCGGCCTCGGTCCGATAAAACGCATTTCGCCACGCGCCACATTCAACAGTTGCGGCCATTCGTCCAAGAAAGTGCCGCGCAAGAAAACACCCAACCGCGTCACGCGGGGATCGCGCTCCAATTTAAAAAGCCGATCGTCATGCCCCAACTTCTGCTGTAATTTCTCATGCAGACATTCGGACCGCCGCATCATCGTTCTGAACTTGAAGACGGTAAAAGGCATGCCGTTGAAACCGTATCGCTTTTGGCGGAAAAACACGGGCGTTCCTTCGCACGTGAGAACAAGTGCGGCCAAGACGAGAAAAAAGGGCATGAAGAGGACGAGCAGCATCAGCGCAAGCAGGCGTTCGCCCCATCCGCAACGCCGAACCGCCTTATTCGGCGCAGTGAAAGCAAACAGACCGTCGGGACGCGGTTTAAGTCGGGCGGCCTGCGTCAAAACAGGCAGACAGACGGCCGGCATCGTCACAACCGCCTGAGCTCCCGAGAATGCCGCAACGATGGAAGCGAGGGCTTCCCCCGCCGTTGCGGGTCCCGTATCTTTGAACGCGTCACTCATCAGCAGTCCTTTAGTATCCGCCTTCGTCCGCACCGCATCAAGCCCAGAGTGCCGCAACCCGCGCAAGACACTTTCGCGGCATCTTTTTTCGCCGCTTTTTTCCGCCGCGACAATGCGTTAAACTACCCACCATGAAAAAGCGATTCGCTCTTTTGATTTCAGTGATGGCCGTCGGCGTTCTTTTGTCGGGAGAGGACTCGGCCGTTGATCTTTATGCGGGCTGGAACTGGTCGCCTTTCTCGTATGCCGATTACCCCTATCGCTACGGGGGATATCCCTTGGGCGGTCCCTGGCCGCGTGTCGGCGTCGCATTCCCCCTGTCGGGCCGCGACGACATGCGCCATTACTATCCCTACGGGTACGATGGCTACGACCCGTTCTGGGGGTATGAATACGGCGTAAGGCTCAGATTAAGAAACTCACGAGAAATCCCAGCCCTGTCCGAAAACCTGCTTCCGCCGCCGCCCGGATCAGTGCCACTTGAAACGCGTGATCCGCAACGCGACCGTCATTGGGAGAGCGAGATTGAACCGTTTTTAGGAACCCTTTATCCGGAATGGCAAAAACAGCTTCAAACCAATTCAGTGCCGCAAGAGAATAGGATCAAGCCCTGAGCTCAGCCCGCCTTGATGGCTCAGTCACCGAACACATAAACGAGGAAGAGCCGCTTGGAGACGTCGCGCACCCCCGGCATAAACGTGCTTAAAGGCAGATCCGCAGGCGCATACACGAAGAGCAGATGAACCTTGCTGTCCGCGCCGCCGACCTTTTCGACCAACGGCGCAAACTCATCCCACGATTCAAACGGATAATCGCGCGGCGTCAGCTTAGGATCCAAACCTTCCACGGTCCAATCTTCCTCAATGAAAATCAATTTCTTCTTCAAGGTGCCGTTCGCGTCTCGCGTGATATGCAACTCGAAAGGTTGCGGATTCCTGTCCTTGCGCTCTCGCCACTTCTCCAACGGCAGGAAAGCCCTTGGGAAAAGCCCCTGGTCCGTTTTACCGTCAAGCTTGACACCCTGACCGTCCAGCAAGCCAAAGACGCGGGCCACATCCACGGCACGCCGGAGAGGCATCGCATCGTCCATGCCGATGGTCACAAACGGCTCGCGCCCCGCCGCCACCTGCGCATGCAACCAAGTCAGAACGTCGGCCAGACCGGCGCGTTTCAACACGGCACCCTGCGCGTCCGTACACGTCATCATCACCCGGTCGCCTTCCATCGAAGCCGTTCCGGTCAACGGGAACACGCGGGGCAGACCGTCCGCAGGCATGAGCGGCCGCACAACGATCTCCAGCAAAGCGCCATAGGGCAGTTGTTCTGCCAACGAAATTCTTCCGTATACTTCGCTTTGCCCGACCTGAAAAGGGACGTCGAAAAGCGAGCTGCCTTCGTTATAAAGCGAAAGCACGGAAGAGGGCATGTTCGTGTCGGTCAAACATCCCGTGCCGTCCCATATCCCGCCCGTAAACACCAATCCGCCCTCGCCGAACAACGGTGCCGCAGCATTATCATCATGAATAAAAGATTGCAAAGGCCGTTCCGCCGAGTCAGGAACATCCAAACGCCGCACAGACGCCGTCATGCGCTCGCCGCAGGGCCAAAAACGAAAAGCCCGGCTGCCGACCCCGCCGCCGCGCTTTACTCCAAGAAACTCGACGGCCCGCGCGATATTTCCGGGCATCGCCACCGTCACGGCGGCCGTCTCATAAGCGCGGTCGCTCAATGGGCCGACAAGGAGGAATTCAACCGTAATGCCGACGCGGTGTCCAACCGCCTCCGCCAGCAAACGCACCTCACGTTTTTGCGCATCTGCGACCACGCCCGGCCACGCCTTAAAGGTCGGGGACGATTTCTTTTGCTGAGCCGCATTCCAATCGTTGACGGCGTTGGTATTAACGCAGAACCAAGCATCGGGTCCCGTATACTCCTTGGCGGACCCCCCGCATGCGAAACACACCAGGATAGACAGGCAAAAGGCCTTCTTCATGCTCCAAGTTCTCACCGCCACCCCCAGATTTAGGGCCGCATGCCGAAAGCCTACGGTCGTTCACGCAATCACCAACACCGACTGTTCACGGCCGCTTTAAATCCTGCCGCAGAATTCGCGATCACCTTGTCTTCCACGCTAAAGCTCAGCCGGAAATAACCGGGGAAGCCAAAGCCTTTCCCCGGCACCGCCAAAACGTTCTGTTCGAGCAACGCCTGCACAAACGCCTGATCGTCACCGCCGGGGGCTTCGGGAAAGAAATAGAAAGCCCCCTGCGGCATGGAGAAGCGTATCCCCGCATCCGTCAGCACCTTCGCCATCGCTTGACGGCGACGGTTATATATCGCGAGATCAACGCCCTCGTTAAGAAGCCCCATCGCCAAGCGCTGACCTAAGACGGGCGCATTCACAAATCCAAGCGTACGGTTTGTCATGATGACGGCATTCATAAGCAAGGCCACGTCCGGCATAGCGGGACTCGCCGCAAGGTATCCGACACGTTCGCCCGCCATCGAGAGGCTTTTGGAGAATGAGCCCAACACCAGTCCGAACGGCGTAAGCGGCAACACCGGCGGCACGACGGCATTGTCATAGGCGAGGAACCGATAGGGCTCGTCACTCACCAAATAGAGCGCGCGTTCACGCTTTGCGTTCGCGCGGTCCACCACGGCGGCCAAACATTGCAATGTCGCCTGCGAATAGATGCATCCCGTCGGGTTGTTCGGCGAATTAATGAGAATCACTCGCGTGCGGTCGGATATCGCCGCCTCCATGGCCGCGATATCCGGCTGGAAATCGGGCGCCCATGCGGGCACAGGCTTCAGCACCCCGCCGAAGTGGCCACAATAGGCCCCGTACTCCACAAAATACGGCGCGGGACACAACACTTCGTCGCCCGGCTCGATGACGGCACGGAAAAACGAGGTCAACGCCCCCGCCGCACCGCACGTGACCACCACATGACTCGCCTGCACAGGCGATTGCTGCTGTTTCGACAGAACGTCGGCAAGAGCCCCTCTGAACTCGGGCAACCCGGCATTTGAACAATATCCGAGTCCAAACGGTTGGACAGCGCTCTCGGCCAAGGAATGCAACACGTCTCTCGCGCGCGCAGGCGGCTGAATATCCGGATTGCCGAGACTGAAATCGTACACCTTGTCGGAGCCGACCTGTTTCTTCAGCTCCACGCCCATATCAAACATCTTACGGATCCACGAGGCTCCCGCCATCTGCTTCTCAATACTCTTCGCCAACATCTGCATTTCGTCTTCCTTTTTCAAGACACCTGTTTTTCGTCTGAGCCTTCAGCACGCTAGCCGTTACGGCGCCCTTCTGCTTTAAAATCTTAGAACCGCGGGTGATTTTGCACAGGCTGATTCTCAGTTCCTCCGCGATTTTCCGTTGCGTCTCGCCGGCCGCCAACAGTTCCAACAAACGCCAGCGCAACGTAATGTCACGGATCTCACCCGGCGTCAGCAGTTCCTTGAGGAAACTGATCATTTCCGCCGGCGACGTGATGGAAGCCAACACCTCCGCCACCGTCTCAAGGGCGTTTAAATCGATCTTATGTTTCGCACGAACCATCAGGGACACCTCGCGTCTTCCCGTCCGTTTCTCACCACACGCTAACGGGCTTGCGCCGCATCGCCTCGAACGCCTCGGCTTCCTCGATCTTGCGTTGGCGCTCTTCAAGTTGCGGAAACGTGAGCTTGTTCCGATACAGCTCGGCACAAATGCCCATGTCGATAAAATACACCCCGCCTTGCGTCAACCGCTGCCAGAGGTCATTCGGCGAGTCCGCATTGCGCAGGGCCTTCGGCAAGACTTTCATCAGCGTACGGGCGGTTCCATAATTGCCGTTCAGACGATTATGACGCTGTCCGAAAAAAAACATGTCGCCGCGCGACAGGGACTGTTCGTACCCCTTACGCAGGCGCTCAAGATTAGCGATCAGCACTTTCTTTTCGCGTTCCGAGGCCTCGGATGCCGAACCGGTCTCCGTCTCGGCTTGCGGAGACACCGTGCCGGACGCCTTCGCTTCCGGCACCTCCGCCGCTACGGACGTTTGCGCCGCCGACGCCGCTTTGACAGGCGCATCATCGTCGGCAAACAGATCATCGATGCTTTTGACCGCTTTAGCCTTTGCGGACGTCTCCGCGGCAGCGGGTGCTTCGGCCGCGGCCCCCTGAGGTGCGGGTGCACGGGCCGCCGCAGTGACGGGCTCGAAATCGCCATCCGCATCGCCTGCTTTCTTGGCCGGCTCCGCGTCAGCCGAAGGCACGAGTTCCGGTCGAGGCCAAGGCACGGGCTGTTCGACCTGAATGCGATTGATAAAGATCGCGTTCCCTTTGCGGGTGACCGTATAGGGAGGCGGGATGTAACGTCCATCAATAAATACAAAACCGTTCATCTGCGGCAAGCCATACGTGCTGCCGAGATCCGATAACGCCTTTTCCGTGACGTCTGGCAATTGGGCCGCCGCCCACCCCCGCGAAAAAAACGCGATCAGAAAAAAAACAACGGTCCGCATCATCGTCATCGATTGTTGGTTTTCAAACATAATTCCCCAATAAAAAAAGCCCCACTTTGCCGTATTGCAGAATCTCTGGAACCTCATACATGAGGTGGGTGCTCTAGGCAGCGCCATTCGGCTCCCGCCCAAAGGCAGGTGCCATACTGCGCCACATTCAAACTCCCGGTACAAACTGAAGGTCAGAGAAATGCTGCGTATCCGCGCACAAAGCAGGGCCCACTTCGTCATTTTGCCGGGCACAACACCTTGCCCGGCCTCATCTAAAGAACAAAAATCGCTTTATCCCTCTCGCACCTCAACCTTCAAGCCGTCTTTCAATGCCTGAATGATTCCAGAAAAGGCCACGTTCACCTCTTGATCCGTCAACGTGCGATCAGTTGAACGGAACTCCAGCGTGTACGCCATGCTACGTTTTCCCTTGCCAATTTCTTTTGATTGAAAGATATCAAAAAGCCCGATTCCGGTCAATTCCTTCGGGGCCGCTTTACGGATCGTCGACTCGATATCGCAGTGCGTTATGGACACATCCGCAACAAACGCGATATCCCGCCGGACAGAGGGGTATTGCGGCACAGGCTTGATCGCGGCAACCGTTGAAACGCCCGACAGCAAAGGCGCTAACCGCAGCTCGGCGAGCGGCATCGGCGAGGTCATTCGCCACTGATGCCGCAGCGACGCCAACAATAGGCCCATGCATCCGATCCGTTCACCGTTCAACACGACATCCACCGCCCAACCGGGCTCCATGGCGGGATGTTCGCATCGAACAAAGGACAGGCTTCCCGCATGCAACGAAGCCGTCAGATTCTCAACCGCCCCTTTGAGCCACAGAAGCGCCTCCTCGTTGGATACCGCACGTCGGCGGTCAATCTCCGCGCGGCCGAATGGTCCCATCATTCCGAGCGACACGCGCTCCTCTTCACCCGGCTTGCCGTCCGCCGCCGTAAAAAACACGCGTCCCATTTCAAACAAAGCCGCACTCGTCACCTGACGCGAAGCATTGCGTCCCAGCGATCCCGCCAATTGAGGCATAAGAGAATCGCGCAACACCCCGAAATCGGCACTCACGGGATTCGGCAACACCGCACGCGACGCCGCATGCCGCTTATCGAACGCGTCCAGTTCCGCAGCGGAGAGAAAACTGTAGTGCATGGCCTCGGAAAACCCCATGCCCAACAACAGCTGACGGCATCGGGCCTTCGCATAGAACGGACGGTCATCCAGCGCGGAAACGGCCGTGGAATCAGGCATTTTGTCAGGAATCGCGTCCAACCCGTGCACACGCGCGATCTCTTCGATCAAATCCGCCTCCAGCGTTAAATCGAGACGGAACGAAGGAATCCGAAACGTGACCTTTTCGGCATCACGCGAGACGACCTCAAGACCGAGCGACGTCAGTATGCCGACCATCTCCTCCGCCGGCAACGCCATGCCAATCACATCCTGCGCGCGCTTGAACCGCAACGCGACCTCAACGCATTTGGAACGGCGCGCATCCACATCGATCACGCCTTTGGCCACCTTCGCCTGCCCGAATTCGACCAACAGCGACACCGCGCGACGACTCGCCCAATCCGCCAAGGCCGGATCGACACCGCGTTCGTAACGGCGCGAGGCTTCGGTGCCAAGGCCCAGCTTTGTGGCGGTGAACTTAGTAGAGGCCGGATCGAACAGCGCGCTCTCGAGCAGCACATGCTCTGTGCCGACCGCGATTTCGCTGCCCTCCCCCCCCATCACGCCGGCCACCGCGCTCGGTCGCCGGGCATCCGCGATCACCAACATGCTGGCATCCAGCGCGCGTTCCACGCCATCCAGCGTCTTGATCTTCTCGCCCGGCATCGCACACCGAACCACCACCGTCCGGTCGGCCAGCGTGCGATAATCGAACGCGTGCAAGGGCTGGCCGCATTCCAGCATAACATAGTTGGTCACGTCAACGGTCAGGCTAATCGAGCGCATGCCGCACAGCTCGAGACGCCGTTTCATCCATTCGGGGGATGCGCCGTCTTGCACGTCTGTCATCACTCGTGCCGTATAGCGAGGACATTTGGCGGTATCCTCGACCCGAACCTTCGCGAACGTCCCAACCGGTTGTTCCGTTTCCGGAAAATCCGTTTTAGGCAGCCGCAACGGACGCTTCAGGATCGCCGCGAACTCGCGGGCGATACCGATGATCGAAAGACAATCCGGCCTGTTCCATGTGATTTCCAAGTCGAACACCGTCTCCGGCGGCGGCAACACGTCGCGCATCAGCGTGCCAGCCTTGAAAGCGGCATCGAGAACCATCAGACCGGAATGATCTTCGGACAGCTTCAACTCGCGCGCCGAGCACAGCATGCCGAACGACGCCACGCCGCGCAGTTTGGCCGATTTGATCGTAAAGCCACCCTCGGGCACCACCGCGCCCACCTTCGCGAGGGGCACCTTAAGACCGGCCGCGCAGTTCGGCGCGCCGCAAACGATTTGCAATTCCTGCGTGCCGTCGGAGACCTTACAGACATGCAGATGATCGGAATTCTGGTGAGCCGCGCACGTCAAAATTTCGCCCACCACAAAGTGGTCGTCAAGCGTGACGCCGACCTCTTCGATTCCCTCGACCTCGACGCCGGAAAACGTCAGCTTGTCGGCCAGCTCCTTGGCCGACATATCCGAAACGTCCACATACTCGTTCAACCAACTGACAGGTACTTTCATGATAGGCCTCAAAAAAACAAAAAAGTCTCAGGATAAAGGTTACGCCAACTGGCTCAAAAAACGCGTGTCATTCTCATATAGCCAGCGGATATCGGGGATCCCATATTTGATCATCGCGATACGCTCCACACCGAAACCAAAGGCATAGCCATACACCTGCTCCGGATCGTAACCGACCAATCGGTATACGCGCGGATCGACCATCCCCGCGCCCGCGATTTCGATCCAGCCGCTCATCTTACACACGCGGCAGCCCTTGCCGCCGCAAACGTGGCAGGAGAAATCCACCTCCACGCTGGGCTCGGTGAAGGGGAAGAAGTGCGGGCGGAAACGCACGCCGGCCTTGGACCCCGTCATCTCTTTGGCATAGTACGCGAGCGTCGATTTAAGGTCCGCCAATGAAACCGGTTTCGTATCCACATACAGCCCCTCGATCTGATGAAAATTCGCGCTATGCGTTGCGTCGGTCGTGTCGCGACGATAGGTCCGCCCCGGCGTGATAATGCGCACCGGCGGCTTGTGTTGCGTCATCATGCGGACTTGAACAGGAGAAGTCTGCGTGCGCAGCAAAAGATCATCCGTCAGCCAAAACGTGTCGGACGCGTCCATCGAGGGATGGTGCGCAGGCGTGTTGAGCGCCGTGAAGTTATTGAAACGGTTTTCGATGTCCGGCCCGTCCGCCACGGTAAAACCGAGACGCGAAAAAATGGCGGCGGTCTCCTCGATCACCCTTGAGACAGGATGCTTCGCCCCCGGGGCAAACCAGCGCCCCGGCAATGTGCAGTCGAACGCGTTCCCGTCCATCTTTGCCGCACCGGCGACGGACTGTTTGGCGGTGAGTGCGGCATCGAGCGCCGCACGCCACGCCTGCACGCGTTTACCGAATTCGGGACGCTCCTCCGGCGGGACGTCCTTCATTTGCTTAATGATGGCGGGCAAAGACCCGTTTCGTCCGAGATAACGGATACGCACCTGTTCCAAGGCGGACGCATCCGCAGCGGCCGTCACCTCATCCAGCGATTGCGCTTGTTGCGCATTCAATTCTACAAGTGTCATAAGCCCTTCGCTTTCGGTCAAAAAGAAGGCAGTAGTGTAGGGCAATCCCCTGCCAAAATCAATAAAACACAGAGGCACAGAGTACGTTTAAACCCTGTGCCCCGACGTCGTGAAAAGCGCAGCGTCCCGCGGCTTACTTCAGCTGTTTCATCGTGACGACTGGCACGTCTTTCGCGGCCGCAGGTTTGAGCGCGGGAAGATTCTTCGGATTGAACCACCACCCCTTCTCCGCATCCAGCGTCCAGACGGCCGGAGCCATCGACATCACCGTCGAGGCAAACCCCTGAAGCGTCGCGGCGGCGTTGCCGGTATGCGAGGAGTTGTCCGCCTCGTTTTCGATCACGAACGGGCGCTCATAGCCCTTCGCCATCAGCGTTTTGAAGAACGCGCACCAATCGATGCTGTCGGAACCGCCGAAGCCCGGCAGTTTTGGATCATAGTGGTGACGGTCCCATTCGCAAGCGGGCTGGCAGACGCCCGCCTTTTTCGCCAGTTTAGCGTCGACCTGCTGCATCGGATAGAGACGCCCCCACTGAATCGCGGCAAGGCTGTCTGTACGATTGCGGGTTCCTTTGATGTGCACGCGGTGCAAACGTTTGAAATCCGTGTTCTTGATGACATCAACGGGATCGATATTCTGCCATGCGTCGTGGGACGGGTCATAGGTCTCGCCGTGCGCCTTGCTCGGAATCAGCGCATACATCAGTTTACGCGCCGCGAGCGTGCAGGGCAGATTGTTGTAGGTGGTCGGCGCGGAGGCGGGACGCCATCCCTCCATCGGGCAATTCTCATAGTTCAGCGTAACGCCCAAGCTCTCCGCGTATTTGACGATCGGCTTAAAGACCCGCGCATAGAGGTCGAGATTTTTGGCGAAACCGCCATCCTCTTTACCCAACTCGTGATTATAACCGACAAACGTGCCGACACAGACGTCATTCACGTCGCCGCCCAGCAGATAGGCCATACGGATCAACTTCAAGATGTGGTCTTGGTTAGCCTCGCAGTTCGCGGGATCGCCGCCCAGCAGATTGTCATAAGAGCCAAGGGAAATCCGCACGCCTTCCGTCTCGCAGGCGGCAAGCACCTTCTTGGCATCCTCGACCGAAAAGCTCTCGTAATTCAGGTGTGTAGCCACATGATCCTGACGCGTCCCGTCACGACGGAAAACGCAGAGTTCCAATCCCTGAGCGCCTGCGGCTTTCGCCTTTTTGATCACTTGCGCGAACGTGAGTTTCGGGAATGCAGAAGTCATCAGCCAAATCTGGTTGTTCATAAACGTCTCTGTCCTTGCGATATAAGGTTTAAATCGGTTGCTCTAAACACGTATCACGCTTGGTATGATGGCCATTACGGCAACGTTTGTCCAGAGTGAAAAACAAAAAAGCCGCCCCGCAACCGGGACGGTTTTTTACGGGCGAACGCCGCAAACGGCGTTCTCGCTTTACACCAGCGCGGCACGCGCTTTAGCGATCAGCCCCTTGAAACCTTCCGCGTCGGCAATGGCGACTTCGGAAAGCATCTTGCGGTTGATCTCGATTCCCGCCTTGGTCAGACCTTCCATAAAGCGGCTATAGGTCATCCCTTCGCTCCGGACAGCCGAATTGATTCGAGCAATCCACAGACGACGAAAATCGCGTTTTCTGCTCTTGCGATGTTCGGTCGCCAACCGCTGCGCGCGATCAACGGCCTCGGTGGCCTGACGGAAAAGTTTACTGCGAGAACCGCGAAAACCTTTCGCGAGCTCTAGACGCCGACGCCGACGTTCTCTGGACGCGGGTGCATTTGTTACACGTGACATGTCTCAATCTCCCTGTTAGTTACCTTGCAGCATGCGTGACGCCGTTTTAGCAAACGTATCATCGGCAACGGTTGTACCACGGAGATTACGCTTACGCCCACGCGACTTATAGCCGTTCAGGTGGGATTTCCCCCCCTGAGAGCGCATCACTTTACCCGTGGCCGACATTTTAATCCGCTTTGTCGCGGATTTCTTGGTCTTCATTGTAGGCATAATACCCTCTTCCTTGTGTGAAGCCTGAACCCGCAGGGCAGTCAGCCATGATAGCCCGTACAGGAACGCGCTTTCCACCGTTTCCGGCGAAAAATGAAGGATTACTTTATCAGAAACGCTTCCGTCAGTCCAGTCCAACAATTGCGTTTTCAGCGGACGCGTTCAAAATTGACAGTAACGTATGTTTCTGCAATGCTCTGTGTTTCTTAAACAGTAGAGATTGGATTGTTCATATGGATCTAAATGAACGGGCAGACTGCGCGATCCGGATCACAACGCTCGGCGTCGTGGTGAACGTGGTCCTGCTCATCGCAAAATTTGCAGCCGGCTTTTTGGGCAACAGCCAAGCCATGATTGCCGATGCCGTGCATACGCTGACTGATTTTGCGACCGACATCGCGGTTCTGATCGGCATCCGGTTTTCTCGGAAACCCAAGGACGACGACCATGCCTACGGACATGGAAAATACGAAACCATTGCAGCGGCAACCGTGGGATTGATCCTTTTTCTGGTTGGACTCAAAATCGGCTGGGACGCCCTCCACACGATCTTCGACGCAATCAAGGGCGAGCATGTTCCAAAACCGGGACAAATCGCGTTTTGGGCCGCTCTGGTTTCGATCATTTCCAAAGAGATCCTCTACCGAAAAACGGTGCTCGTCGGCCGTAAAACCCAAAATGATTCCGT
>CAZTDL010000060.1:0-12252 GCA_964612775.1 uncultured Lentisphaeraceae bacterium | reverse complement strand
GACGTGTCGGCGGTGACTTGAAGGGGACCGCCTGTGTGGCGGTGGACGTGGCGGACGATGAGGCCCTGCCGGCGGCGTTGGCGGTGATCGGCTGGCCGGCGCATGAGGTGGGCGCCGCCTTTTTGGGTATGCGCGGTTCGAACCGCAGTTTCTGGCGCCTGTATCATGGATCGCAGACTGCGATTTATATCCGTTACTCCTTGGATCGCCCGGAGAATCTGCGGTATGCCGGTCATGCGCGTGTCCTGTCGGAGGCGGGGCTGTCTGTGCCGACGGTGTTGGTCGATCTGCCCGAACGGCGCTGCCTCATGATGGAAGATTGGGGCGACGATTCCCTTCAGAGCCGGATGGCGGCGCGTCCCGGACGGGCATTGGCGTGGTATCGGCCGGTGATTCATGCTCTGGCCTGTCTGCACCGCGAAGGAACGGCTCGGGTCCGTGAAAAGGGCGTGCCGTTGGAACCTTCCTTCGATAAGGCGTTGTACGCTTGGGAACGCGGATTGTTCGAGGAGTATCTGCTGAAGAACAGATATGGGTTCGAGGCTTTGCCCGAGGACGTCGGCCAAGAACTGCGGGACGTGGCCGAAAAGCTGCTGGCGGTTCCGCAGGTGGTGGTCCATCGCGATTTTCAGTCCAGCAATATTCTGTTCCGTGAAAGCCGTTTTGCCTTTATCGATTTCCAGGGAATGCGGATGGGGGCTGCGGCCTATGATCTGGCTTCTCTTTTGTATGATCCTTATGTTAAACTAACACCTTCTTTACGTACGCAACTTGTTGCAGAATACGCGGCTTGTTTTCCTGAAGACCTTGAGGTTGCCGGATTGTTTTACGAGGGCGGGGTTCAGCGGCTGATCCAGGCGTTGGGCGCGTTTGGCCGTCTTGCGTCTGTGGGGCAGGGGATGTTCATACGCCATATTATGCCGGCGCTGGAGAATCTGCTGGATGCGGCCGATATGTGTGGGCTTGAGGCCGTCGGCGGATTGGCAGAGGAGTTGATCGCACGTGAACGGGTTAGGTGTGGCGGATGAAAATGAAACGATAAGGATGTCTGGTCGAGTCGGCAGTGTCACATGAAAACCATCATGCACCAGTTTATTGCGCGCGTACGGCGGGAGGCCCGGCAAAAGCCGGAGCAGGTGGTGCTGAAGACCATGGGGCATGAGCGTGTGTTTTATGGCTACGATTGGGGCGGAGACACCTATGTTTTTGAGAAGGACGTGTGGAAGAATCTGGAGAACCACAGCCCCGTTCTGTTGGCGCGTAAACAAGATCTGGTCAGAGGCGCGAGCAGTCGCATTCTGACGCTGACCACGGGCAACCACACGGTGGCCGCGATTCCGTTGCTGTCCGGGTTGTTCTGGAATCTCGGACGCGTGTCTCCTTCGCAACGCAGTAAGGTCCTGCAATCTTATATCGTATGCGCCAACGTCGTGAATGGCGTGATTGAGGTGTCGCAGCGTGACGTTCATACGGATTTGATCACGCAGGCCGATGGGTGGTTGCAGAGTATCGGTTTCGGTCTTGACGAGATCATCATGGCCGAACGTACGGACGCGACGCTGGAGTATTATCGGCGGATCGGGCAGGAATGGCGCATCAAGCCTTTGGCTTGGACGCGGCGCGAGATGGACGCCGCTTTGCGGGCGAGCCGGACGCGTATCAATTCAGCCCTCAAGTACTATCACAGCGCGAAGGGCGTGCATTTTCTTTCTTATTCGGATTTTCACACGTTGCACGAGGTGCTGGCCACCGATTATTCGAAGTTCGTTGAATGCCTGCGCGAATTGGTTTCGATATATGAGGGCGACGTGCGTTCCTGCATGCGCGCGCTGAAGTTTCACGGTCATCACGAAATCGAGTTGTTCGGCCTGCGGCGCGGTGTGGCCTCCGAACGGCTGGTGCCGGAATTGGAAGAGCTGATGGAGGGCATCGCGTTGAAACGCCTTACGCAAGAAGAGGTGGCGGCGCGACTGACGGTGATCGATTCGGGCTTCAGGGTTGCTCTTGAACGTCCCGAATTTGCGGATGACACGAGTCCGGATTTCGTTGAAACCCTGTATATGCATTTGACGGGTGAGATCTATGCGGCCATGGGCGATTCCATGACGCCGGCCTTCGACGATCGGCGGACGGCCTTGCCGGGCGCGACTTTTCATGGCGGGCGGCCCGATTTTCACCCCGGAGCCGATGATCGCACGCGTGTCCTGATCGCGAACGTCGAGCAGATGATGAGTCAGGACGAGCAGATTGAGTACACCAATATTTATGAGGTCCGTTCTGAAAACGATCTGACGAACGGACTTTCCGTCGGCGTGGGTGTCACGCGCGAAATCGTTTTTAAGACCAACCGTCGTCCGCTCCGCACAAGCCTTATTGAAAAGCGATTGGCGCTGAAGACGCCGGGGTATGGCAGCTATATGTTGGCGCGCGTGCAGGCCTTCAAGGCGCTGGGGGTCGGTTTTGGTGAGTACCGTCTGCTGATGCGGCTCGACAGTCAGGCGGGACGTGAAATGAACTACTTTATCCGGAATCGTTGTCTCGGCGAACCGCTGGATCAGATTCCG
Source organism: uncultured Lentisphaeraceae bacterium (assembly GCA_964612775.1). Classification (GTDB taxonomy): domain Bacteria; phylum Verrucomicrobiota; class Kiritimatiellia; order RFP12; family UBA1067; genus DAOPZC01. The sequence continues at coordinate 9,688 of CAZTDL010000060.1, read as the reverse complement.
GCGAACATGTTTCAGCGGACGGGCGAGTTCGGCGGAAGCGAGGCGGGCGAAGATCCGGCCGTGGTGATGGCTTTGGGCGCGTTGCAGGGCGATGCGGCCGCTCAGAACCTGGTCTTGAAGAAATATCTGCCCAAGGGCGGCGGCTGCAGATTTGGCGAGGGAAAAGAGATTTTCGAGTTCGGCTATGATATCACGAACAGACGCGAAATGCCGATGCGGGTGATGCTGTGTTCGATTCGCGGGTGTTTCGGTTGGCCGGACCTTTCGTATACGGAAGCGAATTTGAGCCAGCTATTCGATTTCTATCTCGGCTGTTACGCGCAGGTGCTGTACCGGTATTGGTGTAAACACCGCGAGGCTGTCAAGCTGTCGGAGTTGGCCGAACGGTTCTTCGACGGGTTTGAGTTCAAAACGCGGGAGATGCACTGGGTCTATTCTTCCCGCCGTGAGCAATTCGACGACTTTGACCCGCAGCTGCGCCACGCGTACGCTTTTACCAAAAAATGGCGGTTTGCCCTATGGTCGCTGGACCGGCAACTGCGACGCATCGATCATCTAAGGGGCCTGTTTCAGGAGAAGATGAAGGATGTGGCCCGTCAGCAAGGCGTGGAATGCTGAGAAGCCGTCAACGATTCAGTTCCAGAGGAAGCGATAGATCATGATCATGTCAAAAATGGCCGACAGTCTGACTTCGGCTTTTTCACCCTCGGCTAAAGTCAACTTCGTCTACGTTGAGGTGACCGATTCCGCGCGCGAATTGGAGCGCAGTCATCTGTGCGGGCCGACCGCCGGGCTTATTCAGGCCGAGGCGCTGGCGGGAGTCGCATTGCTGGGTTCCGAGCTGACTCTGCCGGAGGAGACGGTCACCCTGCGGTTGCAGGTGTCCGGACCCGTCGGCGGGGTTTTGGTCGAAGCGAGCTCGGAAGGCGGTCTGCGCGGGTACACGCGGGTCAAGGTGATGAACGAACTGGACGCCTGCGAGGAATTGGATGTTTCTGCCGCACTAGGCGAGCGCGCCGAAGTGCAGATCCTCCGATCGGTTCCGGGAAAGCTTTTATCGAGTGCGGCCATGGAGGTAAGTCCGGCGTCCGTGGTCAACGGGCTCGAACAGTATTTTTACCAGTCGTTGCAGCGGCATGTCCATGTTCAGATTTCGGCTTTGGCGTATGGCGGGTTTATCGATGGCGCCCGCGGTTTGCTTGTCGAATGCCTGCCGGACGGCGACAAGGATGCTTTTGCGCGGGTGTCACGTTTGGTGGAGGACGGGACCGTTTCCGAATGCCTCGAGGCGTCCGCATCCTTTCGGACGATCTGCGAGACGCTGGGCTTCAGCGATTGCCGGTTTTTCCCGACGAAGCCGCTGCGGTTTTTCTGCCGCTGTTCGCAAGAGCGGGTTGAGGGCATGTTGGCGGGCATGTCGAAAGAGGATTTGCAGGCGATGATAGTTGAAGACCGTCCCGCCCAGATTTTTTGCCACATGTGCGGCAAAGGGTACCAGGTCGCGGTCGAGCGGCTGCAAGCGATCCTGAAAGAGCGTACGTGAGATGATGACGCGGGGCCGTGACGCGATGTCGCGTTGCCGGGTGTGGTCAATCTGTGTTAGAATCGGACCTGTCAAAAAAGGGCGGGGATAGAGGGGGAAAGGGTTCATGCTTCGGACGAGGGGCCATCAATGGTGTCTTTGGGTGTCGGCAACGCTGTCTGTCAGTGCGGCCTTGGTCGTGTATGGGTTCGCGGTCTGGTTTGGGAATTTGAACCAGGACGAGGGGTGGTATCTGTATGCCGCGCGGAGTGTGGCGGAGGGGCGGATGCCATACCGGGATTTCTTTTTTACCCAAGGGCCTGTTTTGCCGTACGTGTATGGCATGCTGCACGCCGTATGGTCTCCCGGCGGCGTGCTGGGAGGGCGGTTGATCACGGCTTTTTTCGGGTTGTTGGGCTGTTTCTTCGCGGCCGGGTTGGCGCGTCGGGCGGTGCCGTCGCAACGGGCCGATGAAGCCGGGATCATGGCTTTCGCGTTGACGGCTTGTAATCTTTACCATGTGTATTTCACCACGATTCCCAAGACGTACGCGCTTGCGTCCTGCCTGTTGCTCGGGGGCTATCTGGTGTTGACCCTGTGCGTGTCGCGACGCAAGAAGACGCGGTCGCATATGTCCTGCATGTGGGCTCTTCCCGCAGGCGTGCTGGTCGCTTTTGCTGCGGGTACGCGGCTGTCGCTCGGCGTGCTGTTGCCGGTCACGGTCCTGGGCTTGCTGGTTACGTACCGCAAGACGGGCGCGGCGTTCTTCTGGTTCGCGCTGGGAGGGGGCGTCGGTTTAGCGCTGGTGTACGGTCCCGCCCTGTTGGAGGCTCGCGAGCAGTTCGTTTTCTGCCAGACGTTTCATGTGGCCCGCAAAAGCGGGTGCGATCCGTTTCTGGTGGTCGGTTCATTGGCGCGGGCCGTACGAGCCTATTTGCCTGCCGGCCTGCTGTGCGCGGCACTGGCGATTTTTAAAATATTCCGCGGCTTCGGGCCCGCGGCGCCTGCGGGACAGGAAGAGCCGGGCGGTGTGGTTTATCGCGGAAGAATCTGGCCCGGTCTCTGGCTGGTCTCTTTTCTGGCCGTGTTTCTGCTTCAGCTTTTCACGCCGTTCCCATACGACGATTACCAAGTGCCTATCATGGGGCTGTTCGCTGCGGCATTGGCGGGGTGGGCCGCCAACAGCACGTCATCCGGCTCGTTGCGCGGGTGCATCTGCCTGTTTTGGGTGATGTGTTCGCTACTGGCGACGTTCGGGTCGCCGCTTGTCCAAGAGTGGTTTGTGGCGCGGCAGGATCGTTTCTGGGTGGTGCGTAAACCCATGTCCGACTTGGCGCTTTTGAGAATGACGGCACGCGATGTGAAGGCGCTGGCGGAAAAGGACGAGTTTTTGCTGACGCAAGACACCTATTTGGCAATCGAGGCGGGGTTGCGCGTGCCGGCGGGTCTTGAAATCGGCTCGTTCGGTTATTTTGCCGATTTGAGCGATGCGTCGGCGGAACGTTTCCATGTGATGAACAGGAACCGCCTCTCGGCCTTGTTGAAATCGGCGCCGGCCAGCGTCGCTGCCTATAGCGGGTATAGTCTGGCGATTCAGGCCCCTGCCATGGAAGAGGTGCCGCCGGAAGACCGTCAATTGTTTTTAAGCCTGTTGGGAATGAACTACGACCGCGTGCAGGAAGTGCCCGACTTCGGGCAGAACTGCACGACACTTCAGATCCTGAAGCGGCGGACCCCGGTCGGAGAGCAAAAGCCCTAAGAGAAATCCATGTCTGACGTATTGAAAGGGGTTCAAAGCCCAAACGATGTCAAAACCTTGGCGACGGATCAACTGCCGGGGCTTGCCGAAGAGCTGCGCAGTGTCATTCTTGAGACGGTGAGTCAAACCGGCGGGCATTTGGCTTCTAATCTCGGCACCGTGGAGTTGACGATCGCGTTGCTGCGGGTCTTTTCGCCGCCGGAAGATAAGATCATTTGGGACGTGGGACATCAGACCTATGCGTGGAAACTGCTGACCGGACGGCGTGACCGTTTCCATACTTTGAGGCAGCATGACGGGCTGTCCGGGTTCCCGAAACCGGAAGAGAGCCCGAACGACGCGTTTGTGGCGGGACACGCCGGAACCGCGCTGTCGGCCGCTTTGGGGATGGCCGTCGCGCGTGATCGCAAGAAGGGGGGCGGCCACGTGGTCGCGGTGATTGGCGATGGCTCGATGACCAACGGGATCACCCTCGAAGCGTTGAACGCGCTCGATGACACCAATAGCAAGGTCATCGTGATTCTCAACGATAATGAGATGTCGATCTCGGAAAATGTCGGCGCGCTTTCGCGGCGGCTCGGCCGTATGTTGGCCGATGTGCGTTACAATCGGATTAAGACTGCGGCCGAAGCGGCGGGGCATCGTTTGCGCATGACTCCTCTGCGTCGCGTTTACCACCGGATTGAACAGGCCATCAAAAGCTTGTGGCTGCAGAATGCCTTTTTCGAAGAGTTCGGGTTGAGGTATGTGGGACCGATCGACGGGCACGATTTCAATGCGCTGGAAAACGCCCTGTGTTCCGCGCGCGAATACAAGAATTCCGTGCTGATTCATGTGGCCACTCAGAAAGGGCGCGGATTCAAGCCGGCCGAGCGCAGTCCTTGGCTCTGGCATGGGGTGGGCGCGTTTGAGCTTGAGGACAAACATCCGCCCGAGGGACGGCGCGGTTACTCCCAAGTGTTTGGTGAAACGCTGACGGCGATGGCGGAAGAGGATCCTTCGATCATGGCCATCACGGCGGCGATGTGCGGGGGAACGGGGCTTGACGTCTTCGCCGCTCGGTATCCTGCCCGGTTCTTCGATGTCGGCATTTGCGAGTCGCATGCGGTTGTTTTCGCGGCTGGTCTGGCCACGTCCGGCTTCCGCCCTGTTTTTGCGGTGTATTCGACCTTTCTGCAGCGCGCGGTGGATTGCGTGATGCATGATGTCTGCCTCCAGAATTTACCGGTGCTCTTCAGTGTCGACAGAGCTGGGGTGGTCGGGAGCGATGGGCCCACGCATCACGGCATCTATGATATTCCGATGTTGCGCGCCTTGCCCAATCTGACGATCATGCAGCCGAAAGATGCGGTGGAACTGGTGGCGATGATGAAAACCGCTTTTGCTCATGCGGGACCGGCGGTGATTCGTTATCCGCGCGACCCTGGACCGAAAGTGGCGTTCCCTCCGCAGGTGGCGGCCGTGCCGCTCGGGAAAGCCGAGGTGATTTTGCCGTTGCCCGAACAGTCAACGGTTCCGGCGGTCTGGTTTTGGGCGTTGGGCGACATGATCCCGTTGGCCTGCGACACGGCGGTGCGTTTGAATGCGGCCGGCGGGCGTGCCGGTGTTGTGAATGCCCGCTTTATCAAGCCTCTTGATACGGAACGGCTTTTGGCGCAGGCGAAGGACGCGGCGCTGTTTGTGACCTTGGAGAACGGGGCGGTCGCGGGCGGCTTCGGTTCGGCCGTGCGCGAGGCGTTGGCGGCGGGCGGTTTTGCCTGCCCGCTTCGCGCTTACGGGTGGCCGGACGCGTTTATGGGCCAGGGGACAACCCGCCAATTGATGGAAGACGGCGGGCTTGTCCCTGAACGGTTGGCGGAGGAGATCGGACGAATGGTTCGAATATCGTGATTGCATCAGGCGCGTGAATAGGAGAAAATCTCCTTTCTTAAATGAACGATAACACCAAAGCGATTATACACGGCGTGCCGGGTGAGCATGCGCGTGCCTCAGGTGTCATGCGCGCGATGTGGCCATTGCTTGCGGCGCTGTTCGCGTGCGGTCTTTTTGCGGGTGCTGTTCTGCCTCGGTTTTCGCTGGGTGTCGCAGGGGCGGGGTTTCTCGCGGCCGCGGTTTTTCTGGTGTGGGCTGTGCGCGACGGGCTTCACGGGATCGATGCCTTCTTCAAGGGCGCGCGCGGTGAGGAAAGCGTGGCGGTCTTGCTGGCATCGTTGCCGCGCGGCTTCCATGTGTTCCATGATTTCAGGTGCCCGGGGGCGGGAAGTATCGATCATGTGGTGATCGGGCCTACCGGCGTTTTTGTCATTGAGACGAAATGCTGGGCAGGGAAGGTGACATGTGAACAAGGCAAGATTTACGTCAACGGGAATTCGCCGAGCCGTCCGCCCTTGGTTCAGGCGCGTGCGTCGGCGTATGTGCTGACCGGATTCCTGTCCGACAGAGTGGAAGGCGCGCCGGCCTGCGTCCCTGTGGTTTGCTTTGCGAGCGACACCTTCAGTCCCGCGTTGTTGACCCAGGAAGAGGCTGTGATATGTAACGCTTCAGCGCTCCTGTCGTTGATTGTCGCATATGCCTGCCATTTGTCAGCCGATGAGCTTGAGCGGATCGTAAAAGTTATGGAGCAGAAAGACTTATGATGAAGCGGTTAGTAGTTCTTGTGATGAGCGGTGTTCTCCCGGTGTTCTTCGTCGTACGGGCGGAGGAGAAAGGGGCGGCGCAGCCGATGCCGTTGCCCCATTACGGCGATGTGGCGCAGAAAGTCGCCCGCGTGTTGCCAGCCGCCCATCTCTTGCAGCATCCGCTGGACGACGATATCTCGCAAAAGGCATGGACGAATCTGATCAATTCCTTCGATTTTGATCACAGCTATCTGCTCCAGAGCGATGTCAATGCTTTTACGAACATGCAGTTTCAGATCGATGATGCGGTGAAAGCCGGCGACGTCTCGTTTCCGTATGAGATCTACCGCGTGTTCCGCGAGAGGATCGAGCAACGGTACGTTTTCGTGACGAACCTGCTCGAAAAGGGCTGTACGTTTACGGAGGACGAAAGCTATACATGGAAGCGCAAAGGCGCGCCATGGCCTGCGACACAGGCGGAGCAGGATGAGCTTTGGCGCAAGCGTATCAAAAACGAACTGCTGGTGCAGGTGATCGGCCGCGAGCTTGACCGGGCGGATGCCTCCAACAAGGTTGCATCCGCAACAAACAAGGTCGCAGCGGTGACCGCGACGAACGCGGTTTCCGCCGTTTCTGCCGTGACGAACGCGCCGCCTGTTCCAACGATAGAAGAGAATATCGCGAAACGGTATAAACAGTTAATGATCGTCATCCAGGATATGGACGAGGAGGCGATTCTTCAGCGTTATCTCAGTTCGGTCGCGATGGCTTACGATCCTCACTCGGACTATATGTCGCCGATGCGCAAAGAGGATTTCGATATTGACATGAACCTGTCACTCTGCGGTATCGGCGCTCAACTGCGTTCCGAGGACGGTATGGCCATGATCATGGAAGTGATCGCCGGCGGCCCGGCGGATCGCGATAAGCGCGCGCTTCGTCTGATCAAGGGCGATAAGATCATCGGTGTCGGGCAGGGTGACGGCCAGATTGAAGATATCGTTCATTGGCCGCTGAATAAGGCGGTTCGTAAGATTCGCGGCGAGAAGGGATCCAAAGTCGTTCTGAACGTTATTCCCGCGTCGGACCCCAGCGGGACGACGACTAAGCTGGTCGATCTCATTCGCGACGAGGTGAAATTGGAAGAGCAGGCGGCTACCGGCCATGTCGCGCGCGTGACGCTGAAGGACGGTGCGGCTCGTAAGATCGGTGTCGTGCGGCTGCCGACCTTTTACGGCACAATGGACAAGCGTCCGAATCAGCCCGGGTTCCGCAGCGCTACGGTGGATGTGGCGAAACTGGTGGCGGGTTTCAACAGCGAGAATGTCTCGGGGCTCATTTTGGATTTGCGCAACAACGGCGGCGGCTCGCTGCGCGAGGCGGTGAGCCTGACCGGTCTTTTCGTGCGCAGCGGCCCCGTTGTGCAGGTTCGCGAACCTCGGCAGATTGCGGTGTTGCCTGTGCCCAACATGGACCCCGCAATGGCGTTCCGTAAGCCGATGGTGGTGTTGATCAACCGGACGTCCGCATCGGCTTCTGAGATCGTGGCGGGCGCTTTGCAGGATTACGGACGCGCGATCCTGATCGGGGATTCGCAAACGCACGGTAAAGGTACGGTGCAAACCGTGACGCCCCTCGGATCCGAAAAATTCGGTTCCATGAAGGTGACGACCGCGAGTTTCTATCGCATCAACGGGGCTTCAACGCAGCGCAAAGGCGTGTCTTCGGACATCGTGATTCCCTCTACTCTGGACGGTTTGGATATCGGCGAAGACAAACTTCCCGGTGCGCTGGCTTGGACCCAGATCGAAGCGGCGCTCTACATTCCGGTTTCCGACGTGGTGAAGTTCGTGCCTCAATTGAAGGAAATGTCGGCCAAGCGTCTCGCGAAAAACGACCGTTACGCACGGTATTGCACGCTCGTCCGCCATGTTCAGGAAGTGAATGAACAGCAGGATGTCCCGCTGGAAATCAATACCCGGCGCAAGCTCATAAAGGCCGAGAATGAGATGCGGAAACTCGAGGATGAGGAAATAGACGCCGCTCAGCAAAAAGGATCGGACGATGACGTGGTGCTCGATGAGGCGCTGAATATTCTTTCCGACTTGGTGACGCTTTCCGGCGGCGCGGATATCCCCATGGAAACGGAAGGCGACTTGCGGACGCGTATGATGCGCATTTTCGGGCGGGATATGCCGTAGCTTTTTGGGGAGGACGGAAACGATGAAAATTAAATTTACGAAAATGCATGGTGCGGGGAATGATTTTGTTCTGATCGATGACCGCGACGGGACTGTTCCGTGGGAAGACCATTTTCTGATGGCCTCGTTGGCCGGGCGTCGGACAGGCATCGGTTGCGAGGGCGTGATTCTCGTACAGCACTCGGATAAGGCCGATTTCAGAATGCGGTTTCTGAATCCCGATGGAACCGAAGTGGAGATGTGCGGCAACGGGTCTCGGTGTGCGGCGGCTTTTGCCCATTCGATCGGCGCGAGCGGTAAGGCGCTCACGATGGAGACCATGTGCGGATTGGTGGATGCGGAACTCACGGATACCGGCGTTTGCGTCTGGATGCCGGAGCCAACCAAAAGATCGTACGGAATTGAGCTCAAAATCGGGGAAGAGGTCATCCGAGGCGATTTTATCAATACGGGCGTGCCTCATTTTGTCATACAGGTCCCGAACATCAGTACGGTCGATGTGCGCGGTTTGGGCCGTGTATTGCGGTTGCATCCCGCCTTCGCGCCGGAAGGGACCAACGTGGACTTTGTCACGTTCCGCGCGCCCAACCGCATGACCATGCGCACCTATGAGCGTGGCGTTGAAGCCGAATCGGGCGCCTGCGGTACCGGGGCGGTCGCCTGCGTGGTTGTGGCTGTCGAGACCGCAGGATTTACGCTGCCGACCATCGTGAAAACCCCGTCGGGTTACGACCTGACGATTGCCGGCGATTGGCGTCATCATAAATGTACGGGGCTGACGTTGTCTGGCCCTGTGAAATTTGTTTTCAACGGCGAGATTGAACTGAATGACATGGATTTAGGCGGCGAGATCGATTGACCCGTTGCCGGTCTCCGTGCTTCGCTTTCGTTCAAGGGGTTCCCGGATCGGGGCCCCTTTTGTTTTTCGGCTGTCAAAGCGAGAAAAAGCCCGATCTGTCGGGACGGCGTAAAATCGGGTACAATAAGAAAAAAGGTATTATGGGTATGACAATACGGAATGGAAGTTTTGCTGCGATTGTGACGGGCATGACGTTTTGTCAGGCCGTTGCCTGGGGTATTTCGGTAACGGGACGTGTCTATCTCGATGTGAATGCGAACGGTTTGCCGGATGCTGGCGAACCGGGCGTTTCGCGTGTGGCGGTGAGTGACGGCGCGAAGGTGGTCGTGACGGATGTCTCCGGCGCGTATCGGCTGGAAATTCCGGAAACGTCGGCGTTGGTTTGGATCTCTCGGTCAAGCGGTCACGCGGTTTCAGGCGCGTTCTGGCGTTTCACCGATGGAAGCGGTACGGTTGATTTTGGACTGACCGCACAGGAACAGACCTCCGATTTCACCTTCATGCAGATTACCGATGCGCATATCGGGGCGGCAGACAAGGTCAAAAGATTGGGCGATTCGGTCGGCCGTTTACCCTTTAAGATCGATTTCCTCGTGAACACGGGAGACCTGTTGGGTGATGCTCAAGGCGTTCCTCCCGACAAAGCCTCCGAGCCGTATAAACTGGCGCTGGAGACGATGCGGTCGTTTCGCCTGCCCCAGTTCCACGTGCCGGGCAACCACGAGCACG
>CAZTDL010000059.1:0-12253 GCA_964612775.1 uncultured Lentisphaeraceae bacterium | reverse complement strand
TTCCGCACGGTCGCTTTCGGAAATGTTCAAAGTCAATCTCGGCTTGCTCATGTGGGCATGAGCATAGCAAAATAAAAATCGCGTTCAATGGTAAAGTTATTTACAATTCACAATACTAGTACACTGTACAGTTCAAAAATTCAGGATTAAATGGTTTACATCATGTTAATCATGTAATCCTGTCTAAAAATAAGCGTCGTTTTTAATTTTACTGACTACTAGGTATGGCACGTCCCCTCAGACCAGAAGTTCCTGTAACCGAGATCACAATACGCCGCCGCCTTCGCTGCCTCGCCCGTAACCACTTCGGACAGGGACGAGCACATCACAGCGGAAACAACCTGTCGAGTAACAGCCTTTTTCTCTTGCATAGTAGCATTGACATTCACTCTCTCAAGATCGAACTTCTTTATGATTTTCGCCGAAAAATCCATTCAGATGCTTTCAGTCAACATTACCTCGGCTCCTAAAATCTGATTCACCTGAGTCATCGGATCATGCACAACAGGTCAGACGGTTAACGCATTCAATGATTAAGAATCCTCGTGTAAGTCTGTTTCATTTCAGCCGCAATCGCTGGCCAAGTATACTTCATCTCAACAAGCTGTCTCCCGTTCGAGCCCATCAGCAGCCGATTCTCTTCGCTCAGCGACATCGCTTCCTTCAGCGCAGTCGCAAGCGGTTCAACACCGATATCGATCCACCACCCCGCCCGAACGGGCGGAATGGTCTGATTGCCGCATTGCGTTATCGCCTTATTTTCATCTGGCACCGTTTTTCCGTTAACGCATTCCCGCATGAACATATTCCCGCAATTTTCCAACTCTGCCCACGGTGTCCCTTTTGTCGTGATGACCGGCACTCTGTATGCCAACGCGTCGGTCACCACCACGCCGAAATTCTCTGTGAACGACGGCAACACGAAGAGATCGGCCCTACGGTACAACGCATCTTTTTCCTCACCGTAGGCAGACCCCGTAAAGAAAATGTCGGGGAAAAATGACTGAGGGCCTGAGGGTCCGAGGACTTCATTCTCAGCAACCTTACCATCCATATTCACGCATGATCGCATGAACGCATTCACACTCGTGTCTTCGACTCGCAATCCGAGCCGTTTCGCCTCGGCCACCAAGGCTGCTTTATGTCCGGCCTGATCAGGGCCGGCAATGACCAATTGCCATGGCGTTCCGTTGACTGATAATCGCGACCCGCAATCCGTTCCCGGGCCTGCCACAGTTTTGACGGTTCCATTTAACGATGGATGATTTACGTTTTCCTTCAGTCGCGCCCACGCCCTCACCAGATTCATCAGCCCCTTGACCGGATAAATCCGTCCTAAGAACAACGCCGACTTCACATCTTGGCACCTTTGCGATTCAGCGAAATCCAGATCAGGAAGATCAGATCCCAAAGGAGCCAGAACACACGGTTGTCTAAAGCCCAGATCGCGCAACCATTTGATTTCACACTCCGCGGTCACATGGAACATCGCAGCGCCTTCAAGATCGCGCTTCTGATACAACCGCCAAGCGATCTTTTTCTTCAGCCACTTGTGCTTCAACGCCCATGGTGCCAACATGCCATGCGCGGACACCAGATAAGGAATCTTATTCTTCCTTGCGTAGGTGCACCCCCGATGCGACGCCATTCCCCACAGAGCATGAACATGGATAAGATCCGGCACACAAACCGGATGCAACGCCTTGCCGAACGCGATAACCTTCACCCCTGGCGTTTGTGGCCGCAGGCAAACATTGCCGAGCTTCGACGCATAGAGATCGACATCACAACCGGTCTTTGCCAACTCGTCGGCAACCTTCACGCAAAAAGTGGTCGGGCCAGCGGCCACGGCAAGACTGGGGATGACCTGCGCAATCCGCATCACTGAACCTCGCTATATCCCGTCACAAAGTAACGCACATGCAAAACTGACCCTTGCGATCCAAGATTGCGATGTCGAATCATTCATGAACCTTGACCAACAATTCCGAACGGGTCCGATACACGGACCATCGTGATTTATTCAGACACTAATATCATCAAGCATTTATTCGGCAAGGAACCTTGTTAAACGGGGGGCCGGCATTCGACTCCAAGTCCATTATCCCATCTGTCCTTATCTTCAACTTTGCCGAAAATGGGGAGGGAGGAGTTGCCGAAGAAAACCCTCCGCACGTCCATAAACACAACCTTTTCGAGTTCCGCCTTAATGGACTTATAGTCCCACATCCAAAGGTGATGAGAGTTGCCAAACCACGCTTCTATGAACTCCTTTAATTTCTTTGAACGTCTTTCATGATCCAGAAACGTATCTTTCATAAATTCAAGCGCCGCTTGGTCTGAAGGGTTGCCGATATAACATTTCGCTAAATATTCCAAGTCTGGCAAAACAAAGCGAAACACCCCGTTTCGCTTCAGGATTGTTTTGGTGTTGTTTAACGCCATCCTGAAGTCATATAGAGAAAGATGTTCAAGAACATGAGAACAATAGACACACGCACAAGACCCGGCGGGAAGCGGAAGGCCCTTTACAATATCTCCATACTCCACGTTCTCAGGGAAACGCGATTTATTCTTTGTATATAATTGGCCTATCAGCGGTAATCGTTCGATACGCAAGGTGGGTGAAACATCAAAATTTCTCCACTCTCTCGGTGCCGAAAACCCGCACCCGTATTGTACATATAGATTGTCATTCATCGTCATGTTCCAATTCTAAGGACTAACGCTGACACTTTCTTACACTTGGAACACTTCCTTTCCCTGAACAGTTTGTCGCAATGAAATTACCCATCGAAAGCCCTTTCCAGCGCACAGCCATATACGTGGACTTAACCTCTGAAAAAGTCATCATCCGCCAGATCAGTTGAGCAAAATGATTGAGCTTTGAACATCTATAATTATTCTTTAAACATGATTTTTTAATTTCATTGTTTAATTGATCCATCGAGTTCTGTCCCAAACGGTGTCCATCATACTCTGCCGTTTTCGACATCTCATGCATCCTGAAGGCCCAGCAATAACGATTCAATCGAAGACAGGGTTCATGTGCAACAATGAAGCGCATCCAAAGATCCGTATCCATGACATAGTGGAGACTCTCATCCATCCCGCCCACTCGCCAGAACAAGTCACGACTAAAAAAAGAGGTCGGACCAAACACGGCGACAGGAGATCCCGATCCTTGAAGGAAACGAGGCATACCCCAAGGCCCCCAGCGGCATTCGATGACTTTTCCATCTGGCGCAAAGCGAAAAACGTTCCCGGTCATCCATGCGGCGTCAGGATGTTTCAACAGTTTCTTTTTTGCACATGCAAACGTCTCCGGCATAAGCAGATCGTCCGCATTGAGCCAAGTTAGAAACGTTCCCTTCGCCCGCGTAAATCCTTTATTGAAGGCATGGCTCTGGCCATGATCTTTTTCCGAACACCACCAAGCCAAACGATCCTGATACTTCTTTATGATTTCAACACTGTTGTCCGAACTTCCGCCGTCAATAATGATCAATTCAAAATCCTGACACGACTGTCCGAGAACAGAAAGAATAGCCTCTTCCAAAAATCGACCGTAATTGAAGTTGACGATCACAATGCTGAAAAAAGGATTATTCTCTGCCTTATTCATCCTTCAAAACATCCTTCATGATGTTGTAGAACCGCTGCGCCCACAACGCTACGGAATAAGGAATCGCCATCGTCATGGATCGTTCACCCATGCGCGGCAGTTCCTCGTAGTGATCATGCATCCACACCATCTGTTCGGCAAGCGAAGCGACATCATCTGTTGTACACATCAGTCCGTTATAATATGATCGAACGAGCTCGACCGCGCTTCCGCAGGCTTGTGTGCAAATCACAGGCAGGCCCGATGCGCACGCTTCGCCTAGCGCAACTCCCCAAGGCTCAAAACGACTGGGCAAGATAAAAACGCCATGCTCCGCAAGAAGTTTAGGTTGTTGAGAAGGCTGGACAAAACCCATATCTGTGACCCCAGAAGCGGATTTTAACAAAAGCTCCAACATGCCCTTTCCGCAACAGGTCAACTCCCATGGGGCACTAACAGTTTCACTGTATTTCTTATATGCTTTAACGAGAACATCAAGCCCTTTGACACGCGTGTATCGGCCCACAAAAAGGAAACGCTTGGGCCAGTGGATCTTATCGCGCAACTCATAACTTTGATTGAACGCTTTCACATCTACGCCATATAAACCGCGATATATCTTTCGCTCGTCAACTCCAAGATAGCGGACGTATTGCCAACAGCGCTCACCTGGGACAAAGACAGCACTCATCCGATTGATATACTCCCGCAAAATATAACGTGCAAAAAACTGCCTCCAGTTATATTGCCGAGGCGTATCCATCCCCATCACAAAACGGCAACGCCTTAACGCTTTGACTTTAACCAAGGATCGATAGGCCTTAAAACACCACCCGCTGATAAAAACCACATCCGGCGCGTGCGAAACCACCAACTCTCGCACAAAGCAGGTATTCTCAAATTCATCCGGCGACAGCAATCTGCACGGAACGCCCTGCATCAGATCGACGCCAAAGGCTGTCTCGCCGCTCATTCCTGAATATCGAGCAAGAACAAGAACGTCAACACCCGTATACCGGGTGAGTCCCTTCCAACAGGCGGCCGCATATCCTGAAATGTCAGCCCCACAAATAACCACCCGCACGAGACACCTCCTTGCTAGATTAAATTTGTTATAAACCCTTTTGCCTCCGTTGCCAAGGACTTTGAGAATCACCTCGTCAAATCAAATTGGACTTCATCCATATATTTTTTTGACTGCGTAATTACGCACAACGCCAAGGCCATACACGTTAATCCCCGCTGCCCGCCAAAAGGCGAAAACAAGATGGCCCAAACCAATATAACCCACTGATAAACTAAAAAAGGAAACCAGTTGGCAAAAAACAGCATTCTTTTTCTCATAAACTCGAACATTAAATAGAGCGCATAAAGCCAAAAGATCAACCCTGCAATCCCATTCTGAACCCAAGCACCGACCAAAGCCGAGTGGCCCGGAAGAAAGAAAGCTTCTTCCATGTAACCCCAGCGGTCTAATGCCGATGATCCCGCGCCCACAATAGGATGGTCCTTTAAGAAGGGCCAAGCACGAAAGAGGTCGTCTCTGTCCCCCAAGAAACCACGTTCAGAGTCCACCATTTGTTCCATGTATTTACCATACTCACCTTCGCCAAGCGCGCCTGAAGACGCCAGATGACTATAGACCGAAAAAACAACATAACAGAGCAACAATCCTGCAATAATAAAGAAGGTCATATTCTTCATGCCTGCGCGAATCAATCCTCTAAAATAGGCATAGCAAGCGGCAAATGCCGCTGTTACAAGAAAAATACCGAAATTAGACCGCGATCCGCCTTTGAACAGGAGGGTGAACGCGCTGGCAACACATCCAACAACAACTGTGAACCAAGGAATATGCATAAGCACTCGTAGCGGAAACAGAACGGAAACAAAAACAGCATTCGCATAGATTGGATACACTTGCTTTTCCAGCAAGTAATCCTGTATTCCGCCTGTTCCTTCAAAACCGCCTCTGTCCGCAAAATACAGTAATGCCCCGTTCTGAAAAACATACAAGGAGATGACATTGCTGATACCGGCTCCTACTACAAACCAGAAAAACGCTTTGTACGATTTCTTAAGGAGGAAAATACATGTGACAAGCATACACATCACGTTAAAAACGATGGCATCGCCCTTCATCGCCGTCTGCAAATTCCCCCCCCGCCACCAGTTCGAATAACACGTCCATAGAAACCAGAAGAATGAAAAGGTCAACAAACACCTTTCACTGCGAGAGAATCGTCGGTAGTAATAAAGGAACATGATCGGTCCAAGGAAATACGCGATCATGTCGAACATCGCCACACGTCCGAAAGGGGTCGACACAAACAGCGAGGAAACGACCCCACAAAGAAATGCAAAGAAAAGAATCCACCTGTTGGCCATATTGTCCGTCCTTCTAAGAAATACCCGCCTAGGTCACTTCCCACGTTTCCGGTTCAAATAGCTTATCATCCTTAACAAAAAAAAGGTCCGTTTGAAGCAATGCGCGATCTTTCCGCTTATAGAGACTCGCTATGTCGTAAATCCGAAACCCCTGCTCGGCAAAGAAATGGATTATTTCATGCGCAAGCGGTGCCTTATCATAGATTCGTCTAAAGGAAACCTCCACCTGGACGACCTTGCATCGCCGCATTGTCGCATCCGCTCCTTTCAACACTTCCAATTCGGCTCCCTGAACATCCAGTTTCAGACCGTCAGCAGCTCCACCGTGAATTTCTTTTACAAGGCCGTCCAACGTCTTCATCGGTACACGACGCAGAGATTCCTCTCGCCCCCAAACGCTTTTAAACATGCTGGATTGATCCCCGTGCACGTAAAACTCCAATTCTTCCGCATGGCTGCCGACAGCGCCTTTCCAGTATTGGACATTGGGACACCTTTCGGTGACGGCTTTTAAGGCGTTCTCGTTTTCATTAAGCGGATCAATCATGAAATAATTGGCGTGAGGAAATATCTCTAGCATCTGTGTTGTCCAAACACCTTGCGCCGCCCCCACGTCAATGAAAGTTTGAGGTGTAAAGCCGTGAACCTTTAAACTTTTCCAAACCTCTATATCATAATCCACGGCCATTTGATCATGAACAATCCGATATGAAATAGTCTTCATGAAAAACCTATTCAAGGTCTTCTTAACCAACTGCCTCATACAATCCTTTCTTCAGCCTCACGAGTTATTTTCACCATCTGCTTACCCATCCAAACCACATACGCGTAAATCCAACAACCATGGATCAGGAAAGCGATGAGTTGCGCACCAGCGAAGCCTACCGCACCATGCCGGACCAGGAACAGTGTACCCATCAACAAAAGCGCGCTCCATCCGGCATTCATAAAAAAACACGCCCACATACGACCGCTCGCCATGATGACATACCAACAGGGCACCGTAACGGCTTGAACGCCAGCTCCCGATATCGAGAGGATTAGCGTCAGATACCCACTTTTGAACGCTTCACCGTATCCCCTCATGATCAACGGACTAAGAAAACTGAGTATTATCAAAAGCGGAATGACAACCAGTGCCGTCATCGTCATCATGCCTTTCATAATTCTATAATTTCCCAGCACATTATTTATACCGAACCTTTCCGAAAAAACAGGCAACGCGGCAGTAGTAATCAATCCTGGCAAAAAACCGACTGCGGCATACCACTGGTTGGCGGCATTGAAAATACCGAGTTCATTGTAACCATTGGGCTGGTTAGCCAACAGCGCATTGCAGGCCCAATAAACGGGTCCAGCCGTCATCGTTGTCAGAAAAGCAGGCAAACTGAAGCTGACTAAAATAGGCCATTCTTTCCATGCCGTTCGCCACCAGTTCCGAATGCCCAACCGTTCCATTTCCATACAGAGCACATAGCGTGTCACCACAACAGTGAACAACATGGAGACAGCCATGCCGATGATCGCACCTTGAACCCCATTCAACCATGCGCCCAAGCAGACGGCCACAGACTGAAAAAAGCCACATCCGATGTTGATGTATGCGGTTGCCTTGAACGATTCAAAACCGGCCAATGAACACTGCTGTGCGCCATTGATGACGCCCAATGCCACGCTGATTGAACTAATTCTTAGAACATTGGCCAGATGCGGCGCAGCCAATGTTTTCGTTGCCAACCACGAAGCAAAAAACACAAAGGTCAAACCATAGAGGGCACCGCTCATCCAAGTCACCATGCCCGAAAGACTGATGATCCGGCCGGTTCGCTCTTTATCTTTATTTCGCAGTTCAGCAACATATTTTGTGGCAGTCGCCCCAACGCCAAGCCCGGCAACAGCGCTCAACATGGCTGAGGTGCTGTTGACGACACCGTATTCGCCAAACTGAGTTTGCCCTAATATCCGGGCGAGAAAAAAAGAAGTTAGTAGAAGGGCGCCTCGCGATACGACGCTGCCCACACCTCCCCAAAAAGCGCCACTGGCTAAACGTTGTCGCGTCGGTGACGCAAACAAAGGCAGAATGTTATTCTGAAAGAATACATACGGCATAAATTTGTTCAGCGACATCGTTTTTACCATGTAGAAACAGTCCACCAAGCAGGCTCTGCTGATTTTGCGCTTAAGAAAGGCACCGGCACTTATGAAAGATCGTTCGCTTCTTATGTTTCGCGAAAACAAAAGAACAACTTAATAACCTTTGATGGCACATCGATACACATCGGCCGTTTTTCTTGCAGCATCATCCCACGAGAACAACTTGACCCGTTCTCGCCCCTTTTCAATTAGCGTTTTGCGCAGCACGGGATTGTCGATCAGATCGATTACCTGCGTGAGCAACGAGTCGGCGTCGTCCAAGATAAAGTACCGCGCAGCGTCCGCGCCCACTTCAGGGAAACAACTGCCGTTCGCAAGAAGAACCGGGCACCCCGCCTTGAACGCGTCGAGAATGGGGAGTCCGAAACCTTCATAGCGAGATGGATAAATAAAAGCGCGCGCGTGTCGATACAGATCAAACATTTCGTCTTCGTCAAAAAACCTGGCTGTCACCTGCCGCACGACACCCAAACGCTCAAGCAACGTCCGTTCTTCTTTGGAGAAGTCGTTCCCCGTGCACATCAGTTTTAAATCGCATCGCCCTTTTAACAAAGGAGCCAACGCCGTCACGAACCAAATAAAGTTTTTTTGTCTGTTGCGCGTGCCTACATAGAGCAGATAATCGCCCGCCGGGTTTACTTGACGACCTCCACTCTCTTGCACAGACGGAGCATGGTAGATAACATCAACTTTCTCTTCCGGAATTCCAAACAGCCGCACACAGTCTCGCTTGGTGTTCTCTGAAACCGCGATCACCCGGGCGGCCTTCGCCGCAAGGGTCTTGCGCTTTTGCAGATACACCGGGTTATTCCAGAAAAACTCGGGGATCAAATCATGGACTGTGTAAACAAAAGGGGTTGTCCCTAAACAGGGCAGCCACCAATCCTCGAAATCGAGCGTGATGTGGACTAAATCATATTCTTTTTGAAGCAGCAACGCTTTGTAGAACTTCTTGTTGAGTGAACGTAGCCAGAAAACTTTCAGTGTGTTGTAAATGCGGCTTCGCTTTATGCAAGCCGGAAATGGAAAAGCATCACTGAAAAGTCCACCCGGTCTCGCCACGTTGGGGAATGAATCGGCAAAGAGGTTTGATGAGGTTTTGATACCGACCGTCGGAATGAAGTCCGACGGAAACCTTTTAATGATCTCTGAAAAATACCGGGAAATCCCGCCCCAGTTCTGATAAATGAAGATCTGATAGTCGTACAGAATTCGCATGGAATACGTTCTGCTCAAGAGTCTCAGCGTAAGCGATCCATCGTCAAAGGATTGCGGTATCGCGTGAAACCGTTGTTTCGCAGTTTAATCGAAAAGTGTTAGGAAGATACGAATTAGGTTTTTTACCGCGAGAAATCACGGGCGAAAAAATCTTTTTCTGAGGCATAAAACGAGACCAAGTCATCTTCCTTCATCACTAAGAGGTCGAAATAGCAACAACCGCCAGCAACCTGATAAAAAAGCAAATCCCGGAACGCATGCAGATCGGTGAGCGAGTGCAACCCCATCAGATAACCATAATTGTCATAAACCAGAAAACCGTTGTATCCGTTCGCCTTCAAGTCTTCCAGTGCCGTTAAACAATCAGCGACATATCGGCTGTTTCCAAAAGCGCCGCATTCGAACAAGATCGCCGGACGGTTATGGGCGATCACTTTTCTCGCGCCGGCGAGTACCTCGAGATCATGGCCATCGGTATCGATCTTCAAGACGTTTGCCTTCGTGTCAAACGGGGTCCCGTTCACGATATCATCCAAGGTCCTGCTGCGTAGTTGAACGCCATGCTCAGAGGAAAAGATGGAAGCGCTTCCGTTTTTCTCTAGGATCTCGAACCGCTCAATCACATCACGCGATGAACATAAATCCGCAACGACGATCACGTTTTTGTTCCCGCCCCAGTTCGCGGTCAGGAGCTTACTGAATTTTGGATTGGGTTCAATCGCTAGGAACGAGTCGACTTCTTGCTGATAGAACGCCGCGATTGAGTCCCCTACGTTGGCCCCGACGTCGATACAGGTCAAATATCCTTGAGTGCGGCGGATATATTCTCCAAGCCGATGCGGTAGGCTGTCATAAAAACGATATCTATCGAGATAATCGGGCAATGGGTGCGACAAGGGAAACATCAGCTTCAAACCGTGGACAGGCATTACACAAACGGGATCACCCGAAAGACGGATCAGAGCGGACCTGACTAAGAACCAGAGTTTCTTTGCAGCACCGCTCGATGTAAGATATCGTTTGTAGACGAACGTCGCGATCATGTATGGTTATCCACAGGTCTCAGAGAGATAAAACACGTAGCCTCTCTATAAAAAAAACACCGGTTTGGATTCTCAACTTTCCGTGCAAAACAAAGTCTTTCTAAAACTCTTAGCGGCGATCCGAGGAAAAACAGACAAGACGATTCCGACATGAATGAGAGAGGCCAAAAGCCGCGAACCCGCCAAGCCCTCGGCCCCCCACCGCACGAAGAACCAAGCGCCTATCAACATGGCGATCACCCAGCCGGTATTAATAAAGAACCCAGTCCACATCATACCGCTTGCCATAATGTAGTTGGCGACCGGGGTCAGAATAGCCGTCATCGCTCCCGTTGCAACCAGCATGATCATGACCCAATATCCGCTTGCGAAGGAGACACCGTATCCGCGCATAATCAGTGGGCTCACCGCGCACAATGCGAGGGCGAAAGGAATCGTAATAATCAACACACCCTTGAGCATGCTGTTCATCACCCGTAGGCTAATCAGCATGTTTCCTTCGCCGCATTTCTCAGACATAACAGGAACCATGGCCGTACAGATTACGCCTGTCAACAACTGCAGGGCCGCCTGCCATTGGAACGCGGCATTGAACACACCCATTTCGGCATAACCGTTCGGCTGGTTCACCAAAAACGCATTTGTCGCCCACGTCACAGGCCCGAGGGATAACACGATTAGGAATGTCGGCAAACTGAAATGTATCAACACCCGCCACTCCGACCACATATCCTGCCAGCGCAGTAGCAGGCCGAATTTCTGCCATTCACGCATCACCACCAGATGTGTCAGAAGCACAGTTACAATCATTCCAATCGCCATAGCGATAATTGCACCTTGGAGCCCCCAATACCAAGCGCCAAGCACAACTAAACCGGATTGGATAACGCCTGAAGCCACGTTGACATACGATCCAACTTGGAAAGACTCACAACCGTTCAACGAACAGCTCTGAACACTGTTCATCACACCCAACGCAACGGTAATCGCACTAATTTGCAAAAGGGCAGAGAGATGGGGTGCTGCTAATGTTTTTTCGGCCAGCCACGGGGCAAGAACGATAAAAGCCATCCCATAAAAAGCCGCGCTAAGCCAGGTCACCAGAGAAGAAAGAGCCAGAATGCGTCCCGCGCGTTCTGGATCAGAAAGTTTTAATTCGGACACGAACTTGACAACCGTCTGACCGATTCCCAAACCCGCCATGCTGCCGATCATCCCGGCTGTACTGTTCACGATGCCGTACTCGCCAAAACTTTGCTGCCCCAGTATCCGCGCCAAAGCAAAAGAGCTTGCGACCGTGATAACCCGAGCGCCCACCACGGCTACGCCTCCCCAAAAGGCACCTTTGGCCAGCCGTTTCCGCGTCGGCGTAGAGATGAGCGGCATGATATAGTCGCTGACACGCAGACATCTTTCGTGAAAGTGAAACAATCGGAACATAAAGGGGTACCCAGTCTAAAGTCCGCGTCTAAAAATTGGGGGAAACGTGCAATGGAAAGGGGAGAAGGGTGCGTCAAAAACGAAAGGTCGAAAAACGTGAGGACGGCCTTCGCAAACGCAACGCCTGCCAAAAGAAGGAAGAGCAGGCGGCCGGCGTTGCAGACTCACTTGGGCTTTTCCCTGTTTTTGGGCAGACTCCGTCCCTGAAAATTATGCGGCTGGATGGACCGTAATAATTAACAAACATCTGATTATGAACAGGTTACGCAAGTCTATACAAAAGAGACCTTAAATTCACTTTTGCGCCATATATTTAGCATAATCGGAGAGGAAAATGAAGTGCATTAGTGTGCTAGTACACTGTAAAACATAAATTGTCGCATAACGGCCAAACTGCTATACTCCC
>CAZTDL010000058.1:0-12347 GCA_964612775.1 uncultured Lentisphaeraceae bacterium | reverse complement strand
CCACATGAGCAAGCCGAGATTGACTTTGAACATTTCCGAAAGCGACCGTGCGGAACTGACGCGGCGCAGCACGTCCCAGACATGCAAGAGCCGCGACCGCTTCCGGGCGAAGATCGTTCTTCTCCGCATTGCGGGCAAATCACAGAGGGAGACCGCCGGGCAGATGATGACATCGTGCGTAACCGTTGCGAAATGGACTTCCCGTTTCCAGGCGGAAGGCCTCGCCGGGCTCGAAGAGAAAACCGGGCGGGGCAGGACGGCAACGATTCCGAAAAGGACGGCGGAGCGAATCATAACCGAGGCCGCGACGCCGCCCGCCGGACGCACGCGCCACTCCACGCGGAGCATGGCCAGAGCCGTCGGCGTCTCCCGGCACACCGTGCGCACGGTCTGGAACAGGAGCGGGATCAAACCGCACCTGACCAAGACCTTCAAGGTGTCGAACGATCCGGACTTCGTCGCGAAGTTCTGGGACGT
The DNA here is from genome assembly GCA_964612775.1 of uncultured Lentisphaeraceae bacterium. Classification (GTDB taxonomy): domain Bacteria; phylum Verrucomicrobiota; class Kiritimatiellia; order RFP12; family UBA1067; genus DAOPZC01. Next base: position 11,870 of record CAZTDL010000058.1, on the reverse strand, counting down.
TGTCGGCCTTTACCTGTCGCCCCCGGACAAGGCCGTGGTGTTCTGCTGCGACGAGAAGACGCAATGCCAGGCGCTTGAAAGGACCCAGCCGGGGCTCCCCCTCGGGATCGGCCATATCCGGACGGCCACGCACGACTACACCCGCCACGGGACCACGACATTCTTCGCCGCGCTCGACTACGCAACGGGCAAAGTGACGGACCTTTACGCCTCCGCCCACACCAACAGCGGGTGGCTGGACTTTCTCAAGCAGATCAACAAGACGACTCCGCCCGGGCTGGACATTCATATCATCGCGGATAATTACGCGACACACAAGCACCCCAACGTCGCCAGGTGGCTCAAGGCGCACAAGCGCGTGAAAATGCACTTCACGCCCACGTCAAGCTCTTGGCTCAACCTGGTCGAAAGGTTTTTCGCCGACATCACGAGGGCCTGCGTCAGGGACGGCAGCTTTTCAAGCGTCTCGGAGCTCGAACGCGCCATGAGGCAATACATCGCCGAACGCAACGTCAACCCGACGCCGTTCAAATGGCATGCGGACGGGATAGAGATCCTGCGGAAAATCAATTCCGCAAGGACAATACTTGGTAAACCTATTTTGAATTCAGCACACTAGGTCGTTACTCTCTACCGGAAAAGGATTGGAATGATTCCATAAAAACACTTGAAATGCGGTAATGCAATAAAGCACACGTCGGACCGAGTAGGCACTTGCAATCAGACACAGGCCTTGGAAGAAACAAGATGGACATCACTTTCTCGGCAGCCGTGTACAACATGGCATGTATATGAGAGGTGGCTTTCTCATTTTGTCCAAATCCTTGCATGATGTGTTTTTCAGGCCTTGGTTGACGTCAAACAACACAGATGAAATGACAGAAAAGGGCGTATTGATATGAATAAAATTATACAGTTAATAATAACCTTAAAATACTATATTAGAATTATTGGTTTTTGGGGTCTAACTTATGCAATTATAGGTAAAATAACCAAGAGAACAAGATTGTTGAAAATAGTTAGGTCGGATATTAAATCTCCCCTCCTTCTTCGAATTCCCTCTTCGGATGTGCCGACCTTTTCACAAATATATATAAAGAATGAATACGATTTTAACGTAAGAGATACCCCCAAAATTATAGTTGATGCGGGTGCCAATATTGGTATTGCGTCGATTTACTTTTCCAATAAATTCCCCGACGCAAGAATTATTGCAATAGAGCCCGAAAAAAATAATTATGAAATCTTAATTAAAAACATTGAATCTTATAAAAACATCACTCCAATTCTAGGGGCACTCTGGAATGAGGATGCGATACTAAACGTGGTTGACTGTGGTTTGGGAAATTGGGGTTTTATGATGCAAGCGCAAAATGGCGAGATTGGGCTATGTGAAAAGAGGATATGCAAAGTTCGCGGTATGACCGTTAACACAATCATGAAAGAACAAGATATTAACCATATCGACATTTTTAAGATTGATATCGAAGGTTCAGAACGGGAAGTTTTTCAAGATGCCTCGTCTTGGATTGGGAATGTTGACAGTATTATTATTGAACTTCATGAGCGCCTAAAACCAGGATGTAATCGTAGTTTTTATAATGGCTCGGGGGGATTTGATAACGAGTGGACACAAGGTGAGAATGTGTTTTTGTCGAGGCATGGTGGATGCCTAACAAAGAGTTGTCGTTTTCGCTGACTGATGATTATGCAATAGAAGCACTAGTTGGATATGGGGGAAATGCTGGTTATGACTGATAGACGTGATAGAACGTATTGTTCACGCATTGTCGTTGTTGTCCCTTATTTTGGACGACTTCCGACGATGTTCCCTCTCTGGTTGATTTCGTGTGGATACAATTCAGAGATCGACTGGCTCGTGTTTACAGACGACATTTCATCATATGAATGTCCTGGAAATGTTAAAATTATTCACATGAGTTTTGATACTATTCGCGCGACTATACAGCATCTGTACACGTTTAAAATTTTGCTATCAACTCCATATGAACTTTGTCAATTCAGACCGGCCTACGGTCATATTTTCAAAGAATATTTAATTAACTACGATTTTTGGGGGTATTGCGATTTGGATGTTGTTTTCGGTAGAATTTCTAATTTCATTAGCCAAAAAATTTTAGAGAAGTATGACAAAATATTATGGTTAGCACATTTTTCATTGTATAGAAATACTCCAAAGATTAATAGTGCATATATGCTAAAAACATTAAACGGTGATCAGCTGTATGAAAAAGCATTTACAACTACAACAGTTCCTTGTTTCGATGAAAGAGGAATTAATGATATCTTTGAAGCAAATGGGTTGAAACTGTATCGGACTACAAATTTCGCGGATTTTGTCCATCGAAATTATTTGTTTAAGCTATTATATTACAAAAATAATGATTCTTATAATACACAAAACCATATTTTTAGTTGGAAAGATGGAGTGTTGACTCGTCACTATATCTTAAATGGGGTTGTCCTTACCGAAGAATTCTTGTACATACATTTCTGTAAGCGTCCTATGAAATTAGATTTTGACCTTTCAAAACACATTACAAGTTTATGTATAATTCCAAACAAGTTTGTTTTTTTACCAAATGTAATTAATGTGGACTATATTATAGAAAACACGCAGATGAGGGTATATTGGGAATATTGGATGCCTCGGATAAAACCGAAGCATATTCTTAAAAGGATTAAAGGGCTCATTACGAAACTGTTTCGTTAATTATATGATGATATTCTATGCGAAAGTTAGCCTCGCCACGAGTAGTTGAATATGGCGAAAAAAAGCGGATTCTTGAAATGTGATTTGGCGGTTGAGGATGTCGTTTTAATCGACAATTTTGCCGATCACGAGAAGTGGGGCCTTCAAACGAGAACGTGAACATTATAAAACACGAAATATCGGTCATACTAGGATCGATCCTCCGCATCCAGGGTGCTGCATTTGAGGGCAGAAAAGACGATGCAGAGAGCCGACCTCAAAAAACGCTTATGCTGTCCACGTTGAATCAAAGTACCATTAAGGATCGTTTCATGTTGAACATACTTAATCGATGTGTCTTCTGGTTGAAGGGATCGTGTCCGTTTGCATGGCGTATCAGATATCATCAAATGAGGGAGATGTCCGATGTTAAGCGTTGGCTCGCTGAAATTGGGGAAGGAAAAACGGATGAGGAAAAGCAAATCGTGCGCTACCTCAAGAAAACGCCATTTTGCTATCATATGATCCCGTATGAATTTACGAAAAAATACAAGCCGGAATCCGTTGAAGTCCGTATGGATATAACAACGGGGTTAAAATACGTTCTGATGGATAATAAAAGAATGTATTTTCCCTTGGGGTATCCGGACTATCGGATAAAACTTTGTTATGCAGCGCTCCTGTTGGAACAAGATGCGGAATCGCCGCATCGTTATGAGGCCGGTGAGGTCACGGTGCGAAAGGGCGATGTTGTTTTGGACGTTGGTACGGCCGAAGGAAATTTTGCCTTATCCGTGGTTGAACGGGTGAAAAAAATTATTTTGGTGGAGGGAGATATCAAGTGGCAGGCACCCTTACGGGCAACGTTTGCGCCATGGGCTGAAAAGGTGACGATTGTTCCCAAATACATTTCCGAGTGTTCCGGCGAAGAGACCGCGCACGCCACGCTTGACGAGATTGCCCGGAACGAGGAGATAAACTTCCTGAAGGCTGACATAGAGGGATACGAGCTGCCGATGTTGCGGGGAGGCGCGGATTTCTTGTCAAAGGCAAGAGGTTTACGTTTGGCCGTCTGTACCTATCATCGTAAAGAAGATGCGGAAGAAATAAACGCGTTCTTGCAGCAGTATGGATTTGAAACGTCGTTCTCAACGGGGTGGATGCTCTTCGGGGATAAACTTGCGTTCGGACTGCGATTGGGAGTGTTGCGCGGAAAAAGCCGTATAGTATAAAGATTCGAGGTTAAAAAGATGCGGGGAGTGCAATGATATACGTCAGTCTATTAAAAACGGTTCAGCAGAAGAGTGCCATTCCCCCATATCGCCAATGGTTTGAAGATGCATGGGTCCGCGCGGGCGGAGAGACGCGCCGGAATAACGTCCCCAATCGCATTCGGCAGATCGCAATGAAGACGGGGCTTACTTTTTCTTCGGAAAGGCTCAAGTCGAAACGCGAGGCGGTGTTTATCTTCGGCGGCTGTTATCCGGACACGATTTCTTTTCCGTTTCAATATCGATATGAAATTATCCCTTATCTGATTGACACATGGCCTGAATACTGGCCTCGTCTGTTCAGATTTATTCGGCGCAACAACGTAAAAATTTGCTTTGTCTCTCAACGGCAAATGTGCGCAGAAATTGAGGCAAGATTTCCGTCTGTGCAGGTTTTTCACATGCCTGAAGGTGTTTGCACAACGGCCTATTCTGCGGGACTGGAACTTAAAGAGCGAAACACGGATGTGTTGGAACTTGGAAGACGTCATTTAAAGGTACACGATTTAATTGTCCGAGCGAAAATAAACGGGCTGAGACGCCATTTGTTTGAGACGAATCGTCTGGTTTTCGCTACGGATGAAGCGTTCATTCGTGGGTTAGCCGACTCTAAGATTGCGTTGTGTTTTCCTCAGAGTATGACGCATCCGAAGCGGACGGGAGGCATTGAGACGCTCACGCTAAGATATTGGGAATGCATGCTGGCGAGGACGATCATTCTCGGGCGGGCACCACGTGAACTGGTCAGTCTAATAGGCTATAATCCGGTTGTTGAAATCGATTTTGATCGCGTGCCTCAGCAAATTGAAGACATACTCACACGGATTGAGTCTTATCAGCCATCGGTTGAGGCGAATTATCAGGCCGCCTTGAAGTATGGAAGTTGGGATATCAGAATCGCTGAAATACAGCGGATTTTGTCAACAAGGGGATATCAACTTAACGGGTGTTCCGCTTTCTCTGAGAAACGGGGATAAGGTCAAAATGAAACTCAATCTTCAGAACTATCGGAATCGGCATTCGCTGAAAACTAAGTTTGCCAGACGAGTCTGGAATATTGTATGGATCATTTTTTTTAGACCGACACCGCGAGGCTCTTTTTACGGCTGGCGACGGTTGTTATTGAGGCTTTTCGGTGCCGTGATCGGTAAGGGCGTGCATGTGTTGCCCTCCTGTAAAGTCTGGCAACCGTGGAAATTGACGATGGGTGATTATTCTTGCCTGTCAGAGAACGTCGATTGTTATTCAGTGGATCAGATCACGATCGGCGATCAGGTTGTCGTGAGCCAGGGAGCTTTTCTTTGCTGTGCGTCGCACGACATTACTTCGCCGATCATGGAGCTGACGTATAAGCCCATTGTCATCGCATCGCAGGCATGGATAGCGGCACGGGCCTTTATTGGCCCCGGCGTGACGGTCGGCGAGGGTGCTGTGGTTGGCGCCTGTGCGGTTGTGACGAAAGACGTGGAGCCTTGGACGGTTGTGGCCGGTAATCCTGCTCGGTTCATTAAAAAGCGTGAAATAAGAGAAATCTGAACCCCGAGAAACACGGCGCACACGGCAAAGCGCGCAAGGCGGATGTGTTTTATGCCTAATATGAGTTATATGCCTTCGCCTTTTTCAATCGTCATTCCTGTCAAGAATGAAGCGGCGAATCTGGCGTTTTGCCTGGAGTCGGTCGTCGCGTTTGATGATGTTATTGTCGTTGATTCCGAAAGCACGGACGGGACGCGCCAGATCGCCGAGAAATATGGTCGCGAGGTTGTTGATTTCAAGTGGAACGGGACGTTTCCCAAGAAGCGCAACTGGGTTCTGCGGACGCATACTTTTAAATATCCGTGGGTCCTGTTTCTGGATGCTGATGAACGTCTGACTCCGTTATTTGTTTCAGAAGCTGCACGGACCTTGCCGACAACGCCGCATAACGTTTTTCGGATAGGATATCGCAACTGGTTTATGGGTAACCTGCTGCGGTATGGCGATCCGATGCGGAAGACGGCGCTGGTGCGAATCGGGCATGGCGAATATGAGCGGGTTCTTGAAGAAGGCTGGAGCCCGTTGGACATGGAAGTCCATGAGCAACTTGTGGCGGAGGGTAGTGAAGGTGTGATCAACGCAAAGTTGGAACATCACGACAAAAAAGATCTGCATACCTATTATGTTCGCCACAACGATTATTCAACGTGGGAGGCGAAGCGGTATCTGGCACTGACGGACGAAACCCGCTTGACTCGGCGTCAACGATTGAAGTATCGGATGCTCACGTGGCCGATTTTCCCCGTGATGTACTTTCTGATGAGCTATCTCGTAAAGGGCGGTTTTATGGATGGCCGTGCCGGATTCTATTTTGCCGTTGGTAAAATGGCCTATTTTTATCAGATACAGGCCAAGATCGCAGAGCAGAAGAAAAAACATAAACCACAAAGACGTGAAACACAAATCGGAGAGACAAACACCGAATGGTGAGCGGAGAAAGAGTCGTCACCACAAAAAGGGTGCGGCTTTTTTGCTGATGTTCTTCCGTGCTTCTTCAATATTAAGAAATGAAACGCTTTAGCATCGTCATTCCGTCTTTCAACCACGGCGAGTATCTGGAACGGGCGCTGTGTTCGGCGATTGATCAGGCGGAGGCTGATACGGAGATCCTTGTTGTCGATGGCGGCAGCACGGATGGAAGTGTGGCGATTGTCCGACGCCACGAGAAGGCGCTTTCGTGGTGGTGTTCGGAGCGGGACAGCGGGCAAAGTGAGGCATTGAATAAAGGTTTTTCTCAAGCTCACGGCGAATATTTGCTCTGGTTGAATGCGGATGACCTGCTCCTTCCGGGGACTTTGAATCGGGTCCGAGCGCATCTTGAGGCTCATCCAACGTGCGAGTGGCTGGCCGGAAATCTGGTCTACATCGACGGGTGGGATCGCGTGTTGCGATGCGCACGGGACGGGCGGTGGCATGACCGGTTGTATCGGCACGCTGCGGTTCGCGTCTATGGTCCGACGTCGATCTTTAAGCGTACGCTGTTTGAGCGTGTCGGCGGTTTTGACGAGTCGTTGCGTTATGTCATGGACACCGATTTGTGGTTACGGTTCAAAGCGGTCGGGGCTCGGTTCGAACGATTGCCCTATTATTGCTGGGCGTTTCGCGTGCATGCGGGGTCGAAGACGTCAGGTGATTTGTCGGGCATCACCGATCCGCAGATGGCGGAGGAACGGAGCCGGATGTGCGCGAAGAATGGGCTAACCGTGACTCGTGTGGGATTGCTCATGCAGCGTGGTTGGCGTCTGCTGAACGGATGCTATGCACGGGCATGGTGGGACACTCGGCGATATTGCGGTCTCTCCGTGGCTGCAATCGGGCGCGTTAAACGGAAGTAACGCCGGTGGGGTGCGAGGTGGTGGCGGATACAGGGCCTTTGCTCTCGGGTTTGCGTCCGCCGGGTGGATTAAAAGGCATGCGTATTTTGCATATCGTCGCGGGATTGCCGCCGGGAGGCGGCATCTCGGAGTCTGTGCCGGTCCTCTGCCGGCATTTGCGACAACTTGGCCATGAGGTGACGCTCGTTACGTTGGACGGTCCTATGAGCGAGGCGGCTTTGGCTGCTGAACAAGCCGGTGTGCGGCTCGTGCGGTTCACGCCGTCGTGGCCACGCTTCCTCTGTTTTTCATGGCAGATGGCATTTCGCTTGTCAGGTATGGTGCGAGGGGTCGATGTGGTGCACGTGCATTCGAATTGGACGTTCCCTGTTTGGTGGGGATGCTGTTGTGCGCTGCGAGCGCACAAACCGCTGATGATGTCGCCTCGCGGGTGTTTGGCTCCGGAACGGTTACGGCGTTCCGCGTGGCGGAAAGTGTTGGCGAGTTATTTTTTTGATCGCCGTTGTTTGAGGAAAGCCTCTGTGATCCATGCAACCTGTGAGGATGAACGGCGTAATATTGAAGATTACTTGGCATGGAATGAAACCCCACGGCCCATGCTTACAGTTGTGCCTAACGGGATCGATGTGTATGCGCGGGCGTACGTTCCGAACCGTGTTTCCGTTGAACGGTTATGGCCCGCATGCCGCGGAAAACGAATCGTTTTGTTCTTGGGACGCATCGATCCGATCAAAGGTCTCGATCTCTTGGTGGACGCTTTTCAGTCGGTTGCGTCACACAATACAGATTGGCATTTGCTTCTCGCGGGGCCTGATGAGAATGGCTATTCCGTGAATGTCCATAAGATGATCGATCAGGCTGGTCTTGGCGGACAGATGACACTTTGCGGCCCTGTTTATGGGGCGGACCGGTTGACTTTGCTGCAAACTTGCGATCTGTTTGTTCTACCGACTCGCAACGAGAATTTCGGGTTGGTTGTCGGCGAAGCGTTGGCATGTGGGGTTCCGGTGATTACGACAAAGGGAGCGCCGTGGTCAGAATTGCTGGGTTATCCGAAAGAAGGAGGGTTGAAGACGAAAGCCGGATCGGATGTCGAATCGGCCTCCGGGCTTTCGTCTTCGAGCTTCTCCTCCGCTGGTCGTTGCGGCTGGTGGGTGGACATCGGCGTGGAACCGCTGGCTGAAGCGTTGGGGGAAGCGATGAGTCTAACGGATTCTGAACGGCGAGAGATGGGAGAGAATGGCCGTCGCCTGGTGGAGACGAAGTATCGGTGGGATGCGGTTGCGGAGCGGATGGCGGAAGTGTATAACGGAGTGGCGGTGGAGAAGGGGAGAAACGAGGTGGGGTATGGAGAAATTAAGGCACCGTGAACTTGCAATATGGCCAAGGCCAATGGTCTTGGCGAAAGCGGTCTACGTGTTGACGAAGAACTTTCCAGCCGAAGAGCGCGATGCGCTTTGTGACCCGTTACGGAAGGCTGCCGCCGTTTCTGTACCGTCAAATATTGCCGAGGGCTCGGCGCGTCAGACGGCTTGCGACTTTAGACGTTTCCTCGGTATCGCAAAAGGCTCGCTTGCTGAAATCGACACTCAACTCCTTCTCGCCGTTGAGTTGGGTTATGTCGCGAATATAGAAAATCTCGAAGAAGAAATTCTTTCGCATGTAAAAATGATCAACGTATTCGTCTCGTCTTTGCCGGTCGCGGGCTAATCAGCTAAACCTGCTAATCATGACTCTTACTCTCATAACGGCCTGTTATAACAGCGCCGCCGTGATCCGCACGGCGATGGAATCCGTGCTGAGGCAGGCGTGGCCTGAGATTGAGTATCTGGTGATAGACGGTGGGTCTACGGATGGAACCGTGGAGATCATTCGCGAGTATGAGCCGAAATTCGGCGGAAGAATGAAATGGATATCTGAACGTGATCAAGGGCTTTATGATGCGCTGAACAAGGGGATCCGGATGTCAACGGGAGATGTTGTCGGAATTCTGAACGCGGATGATTTTTTTGCGGCGGATGATAGTGTTGCGCATGTTGCCCAAGTCTTTTTTGACTCAACGGTTGATTGCGTGTTCGGAGATGTCCGCTTTGTATACGCAACGGATCTGACGAGGCCCGTTCGCTATTACTCTTCAAAGTATTTTCGTCCTTGGTTGTCACGGTTGGGTTACCTTCCTGCTCATCCCACATTTTATTGTAAACGCGAATTGTTTGAAAAAAACGGGTGTTATCATACGGACTATAGAATCGCCGCAGATCATGAATTGCTTATTCGGTTTTTAGTGAAAGCGAAAATGCGCTATCGGTATCTTTCAGAAGTTCTTGTTGTGATGCGCATGGGGGGGATGAGTACACGGTCTGTAGAAAATACGATGATTCTAAATCGGGAAAATGTCCGTGCCTGTCGGTCGAATGGCATCTACACTAACCGGTTTATGCAACTCGGAAAATACCTGTTCAAAATCCCCGGGCTCATTTTTAAGACCGGATACTGAGAAGCGGTTTTGAGCAATAATGCAGACCTCGACTTATGAGAATTCTCTGGCTCCATCAGTATTTCTCGACGCCCAAGGGCTGGGGCGCCGTGAGGACCTATGAGTTTGCCCGGCGTTTCGTTCAGGCTGGCCATGCCGTGGATGTGGTGTGTTGTGCCGGGTATGATGCGTCGTTGAAACCGACGGGAGAAAAACCGTTCGTGATCGACGGCGTACGGGTTTTTGTGAGCGGAACGGCGTATCGGCCGCACATGGGCTTTTTTCGTCGAATCTGGTCGTTCCTGCTTTTCATGAGCGCCGCTCTGGGTTTCGTGGCGCGGCGCGGTGGCGCTTATGACGTGATGATCGCATCGAGCGGTCCTCTGACATTGGCGGTTCCCGCATTGGCGGGACGGTGGCTCAGGAGGTTGCCGTTCGTATTTGAGGTGATCGACGTTTGGCCGGATTCCGCGATCGCGGCCGGGGTGCTAAAGAACCCTGTGTTGACGTGGCTGAGTTTTAAGCTGGCGGCGTTCGCGTATCACCATGCAGCGGTGATCGTGACGTGTTCGACGGGTATGACGGAAAGAGTGATGAGGGCCTTAGACGCCGGTGGACGGGGAGGCGCTATCGGGAATCGGATGTCAGATGCCTGCGGAGGCGTCACCCGCGACTTAACGTGCGGGCATTCTAAAGTTTTGACGATTTCGAACTGTTGCGATTTGGGCGAATTTGTTTCAGATGAAACCTTGCGCAAAAAAACGCGAGAGCGCTATGACGTGCGAGACAGTCAGACGGTGGTTCTATACGCGGGGGCGATGGGCGCGAGCAACGCTGTGGATGACCTTCTTGAGGCGATTCGCGGAACGGCGGATGATGACCGTATCGTGTGGTGGATTGCGGGAGACGGACCACGGGGCGACGAAATCAGGGCCTTGCTTAACGTAAACGGGCATCATCGGTTTTTGGGGAGTATGGCGAAGCAAGAATTAGCGGCGCTTTACCTTGCGGCAGACGTTAACGGGGTGACCTTTATGCATGAGCCGCTGTTTTACGAAAACTCACCCAATAAGTTTTTTGACGGAATCGCGGCCGGATTGCCAACGGTTTTTAACCGGAGCACATGGCTGGAGCCGTGGCTCACGGAATATGCCTGCGGAATCGCGTGTCCGGGCCAAGCGCCAGGGCGGGAGATGGCTGACGCCATCCGGGAATTGGCGGGTGACCCTGAGCGGCGTAGGCAGATGGGGCGGAACGCGCGGCGGCTGGCCGAAGACGTCTTTGATCGCGATGCGTTGGCGACAAGGTATTTGGATGTGCTTGAAAGCGCTCTGAAGTTCTAACATGGACAAGTTCTGATGGCAGACCGCATGAAACGCTTTTTTGACATTATGGCGGTGTCGTTGACGGCGGCGGTCTGGTTGCCGCTGTTATTCGCGGTCGGCGTGGCTGTGCGGATCGCGTTGGGCAGCCCTGTTTTTTTTGTGCAGAAGAGGCCCGGATTGGGCGGATGTCCGTTTAAATTGATCAAGTTCCGCACACTGCGGACCGGCGAAGATTCGGATGCCGTACGGATGACTCGGTTGGGCCGGTGGCTGAGGTCGACGAGTTTGGACGAACTGCCGGAGCTTTGGAACGTCCTAAAGGGGGAGATGTCGCTGGTGGGGCCGAGGCCTTTGCTGTGGCAGTATCTGACGCGGTACACGCCGGAACAGGCGCGACGTCATGAGGTTCGTCCGGGGCTGACCGGCTGGGCTCAGGTCAACGGACGAAATGCGCTCAGTTGGGAGCAGAAATTCACGTATGATATCTGGTATGTGGAGCATCACAGTCTCCGACTTGACTTGAAAATCCTGTGGCTGACGGTGTGGCAGGTGATGACGCGGCAGGGCATTAGCGCTCAAGGCGAAGCGACGATGGGGGAGTTTTTGGGAAGTTCTAAAGTGCAGGAGTGCGGGAGTTCTGAAGTTGAGGAGAAAAGAGAAGTTCTGAAGTTCTAAAGGTAAGATGAGAAGGCCGTTCTCCTTGTGAAAGGTTTT
>CAZTDL010000057.1:0-12431 GCA_964612775.1 uncultured Lentisphaeraceae bacterium | reverse complement strand
GGAACACTACGAACCATTTCGATCTGAACATCGCGCGGCAAGCTGTTTGATAGGCCATTGGGATAAATCATGTCTGTGTCACGCCCTTCGGGCTCCAAAAACACATGATGCCGCTCAGCTTCGTAAAATTTGACGACCTTATCTTCTATAGATGGGCAATAACGCACACCCGTCCCTGTGATAGACCCGCCATATAAAGCGCTGTTGGCAAGATTATCGCGAATGATTTGATGCGTTTGAGGCGTTGTGTGCGTCAACCAGCAAGGCATTTGATCGCTGCCGGGGTTCCAAAGGCCAAGAATGTTCCACGTGGAACACTTATGAGTGTCTTTTTCAGCCTTTTCTTGCTTCATCGCCTTTTGTTGCGCAATAACGTCCGAATCGGCATCCTTATTCAGACTGCCGCCACACGCATACGCATCCGAAAATTGTTCCACGTGGAACAATGGTGTACGCGTGGAAAAGAACGGTGGCGGATTTTCACCAGGCTGAATGACAGTCTCACCCCAGTCAATACTTGCGGCACGCAACCGTGGCGGGGTACCCGTTTTAAGTCGTATCAACTGAAATCCGGCCTTTCGCAAAGAATGAGAAAGCTCGTCTGCCGCCGGACGACCGTCCCCTCCGCCAGAAACAGCTTCTTTACCGATATGTATTCGTCCGGTTAAGGCCGTTCCGGTCGTCAAGACAACGGTCGATCCGCAAATTCGACTGTTATTCGCCGTCGAAACGCCGGTAACTCGATCATTGTCAATATCGATGCCGGTTACCTCGTCCTCGAGTACAAACAGATGGTCCGTAGCATCAATCACTCGCCGCATACGGCTCGCATACTGAAGCTTGTCGCATTGTACCCGCGTGGCGCGCACCGCAGGGCCCCGACTACCGTTCAGTGTTTTGAATTGGATACCGCAAAGATCGGTATTATAACCCATCTCACCGCCCAGCGCGTCCAACTCATAGACCAAATGAGATTTGGCCAAGCCGCCGATGGAGGGATTACAGGGCATTTTAGTGATCGAGGACGCCAACCCGGTAATTAACAATGTGTCACAACCGAGACGTGCCGATACAAGCGCCGCCTCTGTTCCAGCGTGGCCGCCACCAATCACAAGCACATCCCATGGCTGAGACCTTAACATAAATCGAAGAGGGGAGTCATTCATGGGAGATTAGTATAATGCCTTAAGGCAATAGAAACACATAGAAAAAACAAGAAACTGACGTATAGCATCATCGCGTCTCTTCCCATATCAGATTCACATACCGTTTTCCGCCTTCTTTATTTTGTGAAAATAAGTCATAAACCGATGCGATTATCCACGTCATCTTATCTTATGAAAATAATCGTTTCCCTCTTTCCCCGCTTGTACGCTACGGTGAACCGTTTCAGAGCTTTTCACGGTCTCAGCTTTTTACCGATACACGCCCTACTGTTGCTTCCCTATGTGATGATAATCGCATCAGAACTTAAAACTATCGACAAGCCGCATATTCCGATATCGATACTTATTTATCTATAAAATCAGCCGCAAAAAAAGTCGCAGCTTGTTTGATACAAACCACTTAAGTATTGGTTAAGATTTTGTTAGCGCGTCCTGCAAGAAAAATCCATAAACACTTATCAACGAGTTATGAACAGCCCCCTTTATCAAAAAAATCAAGCGAAAAAAAGCGGCGGAAATCCGATTGGATTTCCGCCGCTTCAGATGAAATGCACCGCTCTACAGACGCATGTCGGCCGGTGGCGGTGGAGGCACAATCTCCGGTTCAATCACTTCGGACTCACCCGAGAAAAGGGTTTCGTAACAACAGGCCATCATGCAATATGACAAAGGAATCGTAAAAAAGATTCCCACGACACAGGCGAGTACGCCAAGTCCGGAAATGATGCTTACAAGAATGCCATAAAAAAACGGCACCGTAAATTCGCCGCTTTGCAGATACCCGAATATCTTTTTGAGCGCTTCAACTGCCGACAGTTTCTGATAGGCCACAAAAAGGATACCCCACATCATGACAGACCCCACCGCCAGGCTTGCGATATGGCCGACAACGGGAATTAAACATAGAAGAAAGGTCGCCGCCATACAAATAACGAATAACACCAGAGCCTGAACAAAGAAATCAAATCCTTTGAACACGTCTCCCGGTTGCGGCTTAATCGGATCGTTTTGAATAAGCCGACGGACAACCAGAAAGAACCCCACGCTCAATGGACCAGAAAGGAGACCGCAGGTCAGCGCCGAAACGATGGTAGCGATCAAACCTGAGACAATCAGCAAGCTCATATTCGGCTGAAAAAGTCTCCACCCTTTTCCTAATTCCGTTCCGATATCGATCTTCGTTAATGCCATTTCTTCGCTCCAATCCGTGCATCATGCACAAATGAATGTGATGAACCTTCAACAGGATCAATGAATATAATGTACCCGCTTTTACGAAAATCGGCTACACGTTAGTTTGAACAAAAAACAAAAATCGTCTTGCTTTCTACTTGCCGACGCAAAATCGACTAAAAATCATATCGAGAAGATCATCACTGTAAACACGTCCCACAATTCGACCCAAGGCTTCAGCCGAATCGCGCAAATAGCCGGCTGCGATGACGAGATTCTGTGGACCCGCAGATAAAACGTTACATGCTGCGCGTCCTTGTGCAGCAGCCTCCTTCAATTCATTCGCATGCCGTAACGACACAATCGGCTGTCCCTGCATCTCCGTGTCCAGCCCAAGCAACTTGATCATAGCCGACTTCAGGTCCGCAAGACCCTCGGCCGTTTTCACGGATAGCTTGACCTTCATTAAATCGCACGGTAATAAGGAGAGGGGACCCGCTGCAGGCAAATCGCATTTAGCAATACCGATGAGCGTGCGACGTCCCGGCAACTGTTCAAGTTCACGCCTCAACGCTTCATCTACTGCGACCGACTGATCAATCAAATGAACATTCAGATCCGCTTGCTGCATAATCGCGCGCGCGCGGTCAATTCCCTCACGCTCCACAACATCTCTCGTTTCGCGTAAACCCGCCGTATCAACCAACCGCACGAGAACGCCGTTGAGGACGTATCCTTCTTCGATTACATCGCGAGTTGTTCCCGGCACTTCATTCACAATGGCGCGATTTCGTCCGAGCAGCGCGTTCAGAAGAGAAGATTTCCCGGCATTTGGTCGACCGCTAATAACGACGAGAGCACCATCTCGTAAAAAATGTCCCGTATGCCACGTCTCTGCCAAACGCTCCAATCTCTGAACCGCTTCATCGACACTCGCCAAGGTCCGCGAAATGAACGTTTCCGGAAGTTCTCCCTCATCAAAATCCAGCAGATGTTCGATATCCGCAGAGACCGCCATCACCCGTTCATAAAGATCCGTGATCTGTTTTCCCAACACGCCATCCATCTGCGCCCGCGCCACATGTGCGGCACGGTCCGTTTTGGACTGAATGAAATCACAGACCGCTTCCGCCTGTGTCAGATCAAAGCGTCCATTCAGAAAGGCTCTTTTCGTAAATTCGCCGGGGGCGGCTAAACGCGCGCCTGCCGCTAAGACGGCTTCCAACAACCGCCGAGAAGGAACACTTCCTCCATGGCCTTGAATTTCGAGCGTGTCTTCGCCGGTAAAACTATGAGGAGCCCTATAAACCAAGATGACCGCGTCATCAATCCGTTCCCTTGTCACAGGATGAACAATCACCGCATGAAAAAAAGTGCCCGCCGTACGGTATGAGGGTTTGCGATTGGATTCAGCAACAAGCCGATCACCGACTTGCAGAGCGCCTCTTCCAGAAATTCTCACCATACAGACGCCGGCTGCACCCGCAGCTGTCGCTATCGCAGCGATCGGTAAATCTGTCCGATCAGGCAACATAACGAAGACCTTCGCCTTATAAGCCTGCAAAAGGATTCACCGAGAAACCGCTACGAGGCGGTTGCCAATTCGGTTGACGCTCGGCACGCGTAAAAGACGAGGGGCTTCTCGGAGAATTCTTTTCTTTTTCTGAAAAACCGGTTGATCGCGATGTGGTTTGACGCGAGCTTGACGCCGCCGGCGTTTTAGCGCTCAAGGCAATACGACGACGCGCCTGATCTTCGCCGATGACGCGCACCTTCAACTTATCACCCGCCTTGACAACCTCAGAGGGTTCTCGAATAAAACGATCTGACAGCTCAGAGACATGCACAAGACCATCCTGATGCACCCCGATATCCACAAACGCGCCAAATGCCGTCACATTCGTTACAACGCCTTCGAGAACCATGCCCTCTTTTACATGTTCAAAAGCCGTCACATCATCACGAAAAGCCGGTTTCTCAAACGTTGCGCGAGGATCTCTTCCCGGCTTTTTGAGCTCAGCAATGATATCACGCAACGTAGGTTCTCCCACGTTTTCCGAAACATATTTCGAAATAATTATTTTATCTATGAGGGCCACGTTACCAATTAGCTCTTTAAGTTGCACGCCCATATCCGCAGCCATCTGCTCAACCAACGAGTAGCGTTCAGGATGCACTGCCGACGCGTCTAGTGGATATTGACTTCCTCTTATACGCAAAAAGCCGGCGGCCTGTTCGAACGTTTTTGGACCTAGACCAGGCACTTTACTCAGTTGCTTACGACTTGTGAATGCACCATTATCATTACGGTAAGACACGATCTTCTTTGCCATTGTGCCACCAATGCCGGATACGCGGGTGAGTAGGGGAGCACTCGCCGTATTAAGCTCAACACCCACGTGATTCACGCAACTGACCACAACCTCATCTAGCTTATCGGCCAACAGAGGTTGATGCACGTCGTGCTGGTATTGTCCCACGCCTATCGCCTTCGGATCTATCTTGACCAATTCGGCCAAGGGATCCTGCAGACGTCGTCCGATAGAGATCGCGCCACGGATCGTCAGATCCAAATCAGGAAATTCGTCACGCGCAACTTCAGAAGCACTGTAAACGGAAGCACCCGCTTCATTCACGGAAACAATAATCACATCCTTGATATTCGCTTCTTTAAACACGCTTCTTACAAAAGTCTCCGTTTCACGTCCTCCGGTTCCGTTGCCGATCGCTATCGCATACGGCCGATATTTCGAGACCAATTTACAAATATCAACCTTTGCTTCAATTTCTTTTCTATCACCCTGCGTCGGATAAACAGTAACGGTTTCAAGAAATTTACCAGTCGCATCGAGCGCCACGCATTTACATCCGGTACGAAGTCCGGGATCGATACCGATAATCTTTTGTTCTCCAAGGGGTGCCTGCAAAAGAAGATTTCGCAAATTCTGAGCAAAGATCTCAACGGCTGCCCGGTCGGATTTCATTTTCATCTCAACCGTTACATCGATTTCAACGCTTGGTGCAATCAATCTCTTATAACTGTCCTCTATCGCCTCCTTTAACTGTGGCGCAAAAGGAGATTGTGTATTGAGTTTATAGACTTCTCCAATACGACGCAATAATGACTCAGATTCGCACATCAACCGAACACGCAATATGCCTTCGGCTTGTCCTCTTCTGATGGCAAGAAAACGATGAGAAGGAATATTGGCAACCTTCTCTGTAAAATCATAATATTGTTCAAATTTTGTCGGTTCCGTCGGCTTTGGATCGACCACTTCTGAAACCATAATGCCATCACTGGCGAATGCCTGACGCACCAAACCGCGTACATCGGCATTTTCAGAAATCATTTCCGCAACAATGTCACGTGCTCCGGCAAGCGCCGCCGCTTCATCCGCCACACCCTTATCCGCCTTGATAAAAGCGGCAGCCTCATTCTCCGGTTGTCCTTTTCCCTGCTCAATAATCAGAACAGCCAGAGGTTCTAATTCCTTTTCTCGCGCAATCATCGCACGTGTCCGTCTTTTGGGCTTATAAGGTAAATATAAGTCTTCCAATGCTGTTTTACTTGTGCAGGACTCTATTTTCTTCTTTAACTCATCCGTGAGTTTTCCCTGTTCATCAATCGATTTCAGAATTGTGGAACGCCGTTCTTTTAATTCTCTAAAGTAATTCAAACTTTCCTGAATCTTTGAAATCTGAACTTCATCTAGATTTCCATGAACCTCTTTACGATAACGCGCAATAAAGGGAATCGTGTTTCCTTCCGACAACAGCTTAGCGACGGCCATTATCTGTCTCGGGGTAATTGCCATTTCTTCAACCAGCCGGGGCAAAGCCTCCAGACCCACATCCTGATGCGTATCCATATTCGTCATTTTATTAAAATCCTATTACCCTTCATAAACTTTCACTCAAAAGAAAAAACCCGAACAACCGTCAGCAATGGGTTTATTCGGGTTTTTGAATGGTTGCCTCATTAGGATTCGAACCTAAACAAGCAGATCCAGAGTCTGCTGTGCTACCGTTTACACCATGAGGCAATGATCTAATTCTCTCAAAATCGGAACGTCATGATAGCGAAACCGGGACTGCAAAGGCAACACCGTTTTCGCTCTTTTTACTAACTGATCCGCAAAGGCATTAACACGTAAAGAAAAGGCACATTACATTTTAAAAGCGCAGGACTGTGTCCGTCATTCATTTCGAGGAACACTTCATCGTCATCCATGTTCTTCAGCGGATCCATGACATACTCTGGGTTGAAGATGATAGACACTTCTTTTCCAGCATATTTAACCGGCAACGTGTCTCGCCCTTCACCTACGTCCGGCGTATTAATGCTAATGGTTAACTGATTTGCGGAAAACGTCAACTTCATCGCATTGGACTTATCCGTCGTCACCACCGATACACGTCTCAATGCCGCCAACAGTTGCTCACGTTCTATCACCACGCGCTCATCACACCCACTCGGAATAACCTGCCTATAATTGGGATATACACCATCAATTAATTTGCTGCTCAACATAGTCGTTCCAAGCTCAAAAACGACCTGATTTGTCTGCGCGCAGATTTTCAAATCTCCCTCATTTGAAAGAATACGCATCAGTTCACTGACGGCCTTAGTCGGCAAAATCATTTCCGCTTCCGCTTCCGGCGAAAATTCTATTTCATACTCGACTAATGCTAACCGACGCCCGTCCGTAGCCACCATCGTCAGCTTGTTTTCTTTGAACGCCAATAATACTCCGTTCAAAACACGCCTGGTTTCATCCTGCGAGACCGCATAACAAGTTTTACGCAACATCTCTCGAAAAGCACCCTGATCGATGCGGTAACAAAATTTTCCTTCAGTGGCAGGTACCGGCGGAAAATCTCTCACCGGCATACCGATGATCTTGAAGAATGAAGACCCACATTGAACACTCGCAACATCGTCCTCATTGACCTCAATCAGAATTTTTCCTTCATCCAATTCACGAATGATGCTAGCCAAACGGCGAATCGGTAATGTCGTACTTCCAGGCTGTTCAATATCGCATTCAACAAAGCAACGCGCTGAGATATCGAGATCGGTTGTGGTAATACACAGTTGGTTTCCCTCGGCTTGGATCAACGCATTCTGCAGAATCTGCAAAGCGCCCTTTGCAGAAACGACATTTTGAACCGTCTGTAACCCATCCAGAAACTTTGACCGGACGATGGAAAACTTCATTTTCGATACTCCTCTGTAACCGTTTCTATCAGTTCCGCTTCCCAACAAATAGATCAATCAGTTTAGACTATTAAGGGTATTAAAGTAAAGAATGATTAGTCGTATCAGTAGGGGATTCATTTTCTGTTAATAACAATGTAACATGTTTACTTGCAGTAAAATATAACATTTTATCAGGACTCCATAAGGTGTTGATAACCGGATAAAAAGAAATGGTAACCAAAGCATGAAACAAATGGCTTGTAGATAAATGGCATTAAATTGAGCGGGTATGAACGGTCTGTCATAAGGTTATAAACAGGTTATAAAAAGTTAAATTTGAAACGTAAGAGGGTCTCGTCCCAGTTTACGTGTTATTTCACGGACGGAATTACGTAATTCTTCCTCAACCTGAATGCGATCCTGAATGGTTTTACAGGCATGGACAACGGTTGCATGTGTTTTACCGAAAGAGTTAGCGATTTCAGGAAGAGAAGAACGCGTTAATTTACGGCACAAAAACATAGCGACTTGACGTGGTGCGGACACAGAGCGCGGACGGCGTTTACTCGACATGTCCGTTAGACGAAGATCGAAATAGTCGGCGACCATACGCTGAATGTCATCGAATGACAGATCTTTTTGACGTTCATCACTTAATTGATCTTTAAGAAGATTACGTAACATATCCAAGGTTAACGTCATCCGATTATTTAATGATGAAAATGAGACGGCCCGAGTTAAGGCGCCTTCAAGGCTACGGACATTTGATTTGATGTTATCGGCAATGAAAGTCAATAAATCATCCGATAAACTCACCTTTGTTATCGATTGTTTATATCGAAGAATAGCAAGGCGAGTTTCAAAATCCGGAGATTCGATTTCGGTGACTAACCCCCATTCAAAACGGGAAACCAGGCGAGGTTCCAACCCTGAAAGTTCGCGAGGAGGAAGATCGCTGGTCATAATGATCTGCTTATGCGCGTCATAAAGAACATTGAAAGTATGAAAGAACTCTTCCTGTAAACTGTCTTTTCCCGCCAGAAATTGTATATCGTCCACTAATAACACATCCGTGTTGCGATACTTATTGCGAAATTCCATCGTTGTGCGGTTTTTAAGAGATTCAATGTATTCGTTCAACAAAGTTTCAGATGAAACATAGCTCACGCTCATGCCGGGCGATTGCAGGACGCGATGTCCCACAGCCTGCATTAAATGAGTTTTTCCTATTCCTGTCTGTCCATAAATAAAAAGAGGATTATATGCGCGGCCGGGCGATTGAGACACACCGAGAGCGGCAGCATGAGCAAAACTATTGGAGGGTCCGGTAACAAAATTTTCAAACGTGAAATTAGGGTTCAACGGATTGGAAGCGTTCGAACCATTCACTTTATGTCGACGCTTAGCTGGATGAGAAATTTTGTTTTCTGCTTTTTGAATGGCTGTCACATCATCCGCAAGATGATCGGGTGAAGAATCGCAAGTTTTAACAACAAAACGTATTCCTAAATCAACGGATGCGCCCGCAGAGCGCAAGGCGTCGATAATGACGTGCTTGTAATTATCCTCAAGCCAAGTTTGGCAAAAATCGTTGTCAACAGTCAGAACAAAGTTACTGTCTTGTATATCGATGGGTTTGATGATTTCGATCCATCGAGAGTAAACATCATTATTCAACACGCCTTTGAGGTGTTCGCAGGCCTTCGTCCACAGTTCGGGAGCATTCATAGGACTCACAAAAACAGGTAAAAAGAAAAGAGAAAAATCTCTGAAAACAACAGTATTGTTGAACCATATTTGCCCCCCCTATTCAAGGTGAAAGAATAATCAATCGATAAACAGGTTATGAACAGGGAGTGAAGGACCCTCTAAATCGCCGATATTTAAGCAGTTACGTCAAACCGGAGAGGGTATAGAGCACGAAAAAAAGAAGCATTAAAAAAAGTTGTTAACAGATCCGTTTTAAGCGGCATTTTATTTTTTTTGTGTAAAGCGGAAAAGATCATTTTTTATAAACTGTTTGTAATAAACAAGTTAAATAAAATAGTTTGTAGCTTTAAAGTATGGTTATAAGGGTCAAAGAAGAAAATGCATTCAGAAAAACGGAGAAAAAAGCTCTGCTGTTAATAAAAAATAATGCCGTATCGCGATAAAATAATAAAAAGAAGACAATAAATACGAAACCGATGCGTTTCCAACTTTGTAAACACGGTATTTCCATGCCTTTAAGGAGTGTAAAATGAACGCTCGAGTGATCGTTATTTTGATAACGTGCCTGGCTGAGATCGCTTTTTGCCAAGAACAGAATATTCATAAAGAGTTTCCAAAGCAGTCAAGAACCCTGAATTACGGTAATTGGGTCGGCAAACGGGTTATGACAACGGACTTTATGACGCGGGTCGGCATTCAAGGGGCGCAGGCCAAGAATCTGAAAGAGTCATTGGATGCTATCGATCTGCAATTGAAGACGATTGACGAAAAAATCAACCAAGCCGCACTACAGCAAGCGGAGATTGCAAAAAAGGTGCTGTCAGAACCTGGCGCAAACGTGGACGAAATCATGTCGATTATTGAGAAAATAGGAAAACTGCGTACCGACCAAGCAAAATTATCGACACAAATGTTGGTGGTGATCCGGGATAGCTTGACCGCCGATCAACGTGAAAAAGCGACTGCGCTCATTGCTGCCGAGGGACAAAAACGTATCAAAGAGCGTATGGCACGGCGTGAACGCGAAGAGCGTGAAAGAAACGGAAACGCGCAGCCGCCCACCCGTCCGAACGAGCCAAAAGGATGGTAGAATAGAAAAATAACATTTTTTGCCGCCGCGCCTTGCTTAAGGGTTGTTTCAAACTTAAAGCAAGGGGTATAATGCTCGGTTGGCGATGACTATCCTGCATATAAGTTGGAATGAAGAAAAATTGTCCGTTTGGGGAGAGCAGGGAACTGTTCCAAACGAAAAACCGACGTTATCCGGCAAAAGCCAAGATATTCCTTCATCGCCCTTTGATGCCGGAGCCCACGCGCTTATCCGTATTCTGAAGCGGCTGTTGTGGGAAGACCTTGAATGCCATGTTTGCCCGTTGACCATTCTGTTACCAACGGTACAGACATCAAAAGGCTGTTGCCCGATTCCGTCCCAAGCTTTTCTATCCACGGGCCCAAAGCAAGACCGCTCAGCGGGTTTTACCGCCGAACCGCAACCTTGGGTCGTAACCGCAGCGCGACTTTCGTGGAAACAAGTATTTACGTTTTTGGGCGGATGTCATGAAAAGCGATTAGACGAAGGTGTTTTCGCCGGAGAAGACCTGTTGGCGTGTGTCGATGTTTTCCGGTATGCGGGAGCTTTGGTGGCTCGCGGAAAATTTCTTCCCGATCTTCGTCAAACCGATGATGACCGCTATGAATCCGTCTGGCGTTCTGCCCTCGATTGGGCGGAGCGGCAAAGGGTGCATGAATTAGCGAAACGATTGCCCCTTGTTCTGACAGGGCAACAAAAAAGGTTATGCGTTACCCGAACGCTGATCGACGAATTTACGGATCATTTAGTTCGATTCAGTGTGGTGACGACATTATCGCGCGCACAAGCTAAGACCGGAAAATTCTACAGTTCGCATGATGCGTGGTTTTTGGCCTTGCGCGGAGACGAACGTGATATACGTTGGCCGGAGTCCGATGATCTGAAGGCGCTAAGTAAACACGTGCGCCAATGGCGTCGCCCCGTGGAAGGGCTTCAGACAAAACAGAATGTGACCCTTATTTTTCAGTTGGACGAACCGGAAAGCGCCGAACGCACTTGGTTTCTGAAAATCAGTTTGAATGACGGGACCCGGACATACGCCTTTCCAAAAGGCGTGGGCGTGTCGTCGGAAGGGCCAGTCGTTGGCGAATCTCTTCTTGTCGCGCTCGGTCAGGCCGGGATGCTTTTTACACCGTTGGCGCGTGCTGAGTTTCAGGCCGATGCTTTCGGTTGTCCGCTGTCTGTGGAAGAGGCTCACGCGTTTATGTCGACATCGGCACCGCTTCTGGAAGCGTCCGGATACAATGTGCGGATTCCTGCATGGTGGGGGCAGACGCAAACGCATACGGTGATGTTAGAAGTGGACGCCTCACCGCACGACGCAACGGGTTCCGCGATGATGCCTTCCCTGGGCGACAAGGTGGACGTCACTTGGACGGTCACGTTAAATGGCGAACGCGTGACACAGCAAGAGATGGAATATTTACTGCATGCGCATACGCCGCTGGTGTTCTTTCGCGGACATTGGATTCAGGTGAATATCCGTCAATTGCAGGATGCCGTGAGGCTATGGCAGCGAAAAACGGCAGAAACCCATTCAGCTTTGGAAGTGGTTCAATTGGCACTCGGGACGACGGGGCACGGTGGGCTTGATGTATCGCAGGTTCGCGGTGACGGTTGGCTGGATCCGTTCCTGAAAAGATTGTGCGGCGAACAGGCGTTCGAGATATTGCCGCCGCCGCCGGATTTTTGCGGCGAATTGCGGCCGTATCAGATAAGGGGCTTCAGCTGGCTGGTTTTTTTACGTGCGTGGGGGTTTGGGGCGTGCCTCGCGGATGACATGGGGCTCGGCAAGACCATTCAGGCTCTGGCGTTTCTCTTGCACGAAAAGGCACGCGGCGAAAAAAGGCCTGTGCTCTTGATCGGTCCCATGTCGGTTCTCGGGAATTGGTTGCACGAAACGCAGCGGTTCGCGCCAGGGTTGAAGTGTCTGCTCCATCACGGTCCGCAGCGGTGGCATGGCGACTCTTTTGCGCGTATGGCACAAACCTACGATGTGGTGATCACGAGTTACCATCTGCTTTACCGCGATTATGTCGATCTGCGGAAGGTCACGTGGGCGGATATTCTGCTTGACGAGGCGCAGAAT
>CAZTDL010000056.1:0-12631 GCA_964612775.1 uncultured Lentisphaeraceae bacterium | reverse complement strand
ACCCACAATCAACCGGGCTCCGGAAGCCTGTGCCAGCGTACCGTCGATCCGCGAAAGGCCCGCCGTCACGGCCACATCATTGCTGACAACCAGCGTTCCCTCCAGTACCGACACCGGACCTGTCGCCGCGCGCGTGCCGGCCAACGTCAGGGTTCCGGCACCTCTCTTGGTGATGCCGCCCGCTTCGTCCGCCGCATTTTTCAGCGCAGGGATAACGCTCACATTGTATCCGGCCGAATCGATCACCATGCCGTTTGCCGTCAACCGCACATCATCCAAAGGCTGGATGAGCGTTCCCGCCGCCGCCGCTTGGAGTTTTCCGCCATCAAAGACGATCTGACTGATCGCCGCCGCATCCTTTTCCATGATGGTCTTTGTTTTCAGAACACCGTTTCCGGAAAGCGTGAGCCGAGCCAGCGCATTCGCGCCGCCGCCCAACCAGACCGCCCCGTTCACATCCAAAAGGCCGCCCGCCACCGTGACCATCCCCGTTGCGCCCGTATTGCGGCCGACCGCCAGCACGGGGCCGCCGACATTCAGGAAATGCATTTTTCCGCCGTTTACAGTAAAAACACCCGTGCCGAAATAGCCGACCCACATGTGTTCGCCGACATTCCAAAGACCGTTGGTTAGGGTCATCTCACCGACCCCGCCCGTGCTGTCCGCCAATTCAATTCCGACCGCACTGTTCGTCCCCCCGCCCGCCAACAATGAGCCCCGTCCGGAGATTGCAATAAGGATACGGTCATTCGATGCCGTCGCGAACGTGTTCGATCCGCCCAGCACATTCAGCGTGCCGACGCCCGTGCTCGATGAGCCGATCATAGGTGATCGATAAATGTAGGTCGATCCTCCTTTGAGTGTCAGTGTGCCGCAGCCTTCCTTACCCACAACGAAAGAATTCGTGATGCCGCTGTGATGAAGCGCGCCATGGATATTGACAAGCTCACCCGTCGCCCCGACGGCATAACCGATATTCACGCCGTTCGACACGCCGCACTGGACATTCCTGTCCAGCATGACCGTCGACTTGCCATACCCGGCAAAGCCCACCGTCAAAAAGTCCGAAACCGTTAAGCTTCCTCCTTCAAACGAGGCGGTCGAGGCGCCAAACCGCGCAAAGGCCGTTTTGCAGACAACATCTTTCATGGCCAGTGTCAGATAGTTCTGAACCGCAGGGGTATCGGAACAGGCTTGTATCCATCCAGGCCGCAACACCCCATTGGTAAAGGTGACAAAACCGCCGACACCCCGCCTTAAATACAGATAGTTCGTAGCCGTCCAAACGTGTTGATTCAGCGCAAACAGCGTCTCTTTGTTCAGCGAGTCCATATCGCACAAAATCACATTATTGGTCTCGTCACTGTTCAGGGTGATCTTCCAGTTCAGGTTGTTCGCGTTCTTAAAGCACGCCCATAAATCAACCCCCGGAACACTGCCTGCCTGCCAATTGGAGGCAACCTCAAAATCACCCACACAGGTCCCGCCCACCCCTTGCCAATAGGCAAATTGAGCAGATCCTTGAAACGCAACCGCGACCCCTGCGCATAACAACCCAAGCATCCGTTTCATAGAGACGACCTTTCGCTTGACTAGGTTGCTGATACTGTAGCGAGCAGATCGGCAAAAATCTATACGGCTTTGCGCACGAAATTTATCACTTTTGCGTAATATTTTATGTCGTCAAATCAACCGTGCGACACCCCATGTGATTCCCGTTTGCACGCAACCCGCAGCGCAGTTCAGCCAAGAGAGGACGCTCTTGCGCCAACGGTTCAGATCGCACGACAGAATATGTCGCCTGCGTTTCGTTTCGGACGCGACAATCCGCCGGCCGGATGCGGCCATCTTACGAAAAAGCGGCGTTTCACCGAACCGGCCGAGTCTTCCCTTACCCAACGGGCCGGAAAGAACGGATCGGCATCATTGAACGCTTTTTTCTAACGCCGTCTGACATATACGCGTTCCCGCCCCCTAATTCCAAACCCTTGTTTGTTTCCACCCTCCGGCGGCTCACGCGTGATTCCTTTGCAGACCTCGCTCGGATCGCTCTCATGACCATCGCGATCGACAGCCCGCACACGGTAGTAGTAAGCGGTATGCGTCTTGAGATTCTTGTCCTCGTATTGAACGGTCGCATACGGTCCCGCCTCTACCCGCGCGAGAAAACTTGTCGCGTTGATCGCGAAGCCCGGTTGATCGCCCCGATATAGCTCATAGTGCGACAGATCGTTCTCGCGATTCTGACCCCACTGCAGATAGAGCAGGTTCGAGGCATCGCCGCGCCACGCCCTCGGAGCGGAGATCAGTCCGGCGTGAGACGCGCCGACCTTGGCGGGGGGCGAGTCGCCCTTAGCGTTTGTTATCGCCTTTACGGCTGCCGACAGCGCTCCCTGCCGAGCCGCGGCATCCGCAGCCGACACGCGATAGTAGTTGGTGCTGCCGGCCGACAATCCCTCGTCACAATAGCCGGTCGCGCAAGTAACGGAAAGCAGATGGTATTCGTCTGCCGTAAAATCCGCATCCGCGCCGCGATACACATGGTATTGCCGTGCGCCCGGCACAGGTTTCCACTTCAGGCTCACCGCCCTGTCTGTTTTTTGGTCGACCGCGATCACGGGATCACTCGGCACCTCGCCCTGCTCTTCAAGGCGCAGCGTGAAATAACCGAAAGGGTCCAACGCGAACGCGGGCTTGCTTAACAGGCCCTCGTCCTGTTCCAGCAGGGAGCACCGCGTGAACCGATAACCTTTGCCAAAGCCGATCTTGAAGACAACGCCTTCAATCGCCGCGCCATCAGTCTCATGGAAGCGGGCGATCACGCCGCGCCCCGGCGTTTCGCTCAGTTTCAGGGTCAACAGTTCCACGTTCTCCGCATCCGCGCTCATGAAACTGTGATTTGCGGCTGGGAGTGTCCCAGACTGAGCCTGAGGAATGACCGCGGCCAGAAGAGGCGTCACCGCCCGTTCGGCGAATTGAGGCACGCGCGCTTTTTTGAACGGGCCCTTTTGACTGAGGATCGTGTAGCGGAAACGCAGGTTGATGTGCGAGGGCCCCGTCTCGTAGGCATGCGCGTATAGCCAGTCGGTAAAAGCATACGAATAGAGATGCGCATTTTCCGGCGTTTCACCGAAAGTCCGTTTGGGGGCATGGATCTTGCCGCACTCGATCAGCAGACTGTCAAGCTGCACCAGCGTGACGCCGAACGCGTTGTTGCCGACGTAGGCCCAGTCGCGCGCGGCGGAATAGGCGTCCGTCGTAAGGCCCGTCTGATCCTTATAGACGTTCGCGAAACATCCATTCAGCCCGACCCGGAACTCGCCCTTGGGCACATCGAACGGAAACGCGTAATATCCGAAACGGTCCCAACGCTTGACGTTCCCCAAGTCCCTCACATGGTTCAATCGGTTGTCGATGTCAATGCGCTTTTCGAGCGTCGGCAGGCTGACGCGCTGAATGATCTCCGCTTTTGTGTTCGGATCGTCGATCATCGCGACAACCGTCTGTTCCAGCGCCGAAGTCTCCACCGAGAATCGAGCCTGCGTCGGCGTAACGAACGTCTTGTTCCGGTCTTTGGAATACACCAGCTGGTTGCATCGGTACGGTGCCCGACCATCGACCAGTTCTCTTCGAAGTTTTTTGTCATAAATGCGGGTGAGCGCGCCATCCTTGTCGAACGTCAGCCGGTAGAAGGCGTTTTCCAACACAGGCGGCTCGGCAACCGTCTGAACGGCAACCGGAGGAACCGCGCCGCGTTCCAGCCCGAACACAACATATCCCAGCGGCGGAATCTCGGTCGTGCGGAAACGCACCTTGCGACCGTCCGTCGCCGCCGCAGCCGTCGTTCCGTCCGGGCAGCGAACGCTGGACAGATCCGCGCAGCTCTCCGGCAGTTCCATCTCAACCGTCTCGCGCCGGGCCTGAAGGGTCGGGTTGAACACCATCACGGACGGCGACCGTGCGGGCACTTGAGCTGCGATCACCCGCAATGCCCGGGCGTTTTCGTCCGCCGCCGTTTTCGCGGCCTCTGCGATCCACTCCCGCTTCTGCAGCCATGTATCATAGACCGGACGCCCCGAATAGTAACTCGTGCCGTAGCCGTGTTCATCGTTGCAGATCAGCGCGTCCCACGCGCGGCGGAACGCGTTGACGGGATAGACGTAGGAAGGATCGGCCAAGCGCGCAAGCGTCGCCAGTTTCTCTGCCGTCGGCAAGAGCCGGTCCGCCGCGAACTTGTCGGCCAGCAGGCTCGGCGTGGTCACCGGATGCTGCGCCCATCCCGGCGTCATCATACCGCTCAGCGTCGGAATCTGCGCACCGAATCGATCCTCGACCTGTTTGAACGGAACCGACAGATCGCCGACCGTCCGCAGTTCGGGCCACCGCCACACCGCATTCCACGCTTTGGCGCGGTTCGCCGCATCCAAACCGGGATTCTGATTGTCATTGTAGTTTGGCACCATCCAGACGTCATACGGGTAACGCGACTCTGCCACGGCGAGTTGTCTGGCCATGACCGGCGCGATTTTCTTGGGATCGGAATACCGGTGACCGAAACTGAAACTCGACAGGTTGCCATAACTCAGATTAGACCACACCAGAATCTTGCGGTTGCCATCCGGTCCCAGCCAGTAAAACAGATGCGGCAGTTTGGACTCCCAGCCCACATCGATGCGGCTGCCCGGCGTACCCCCCGGACTCCAGCAATTCACGGCGTCGGGATTCCACGGATTGGGATAGAAGCCGAGATACTTGACCCCCGCATCCGCATACGCCGTCACCAGCGGCCATGTGATACCATTATTGTCCACCATCAGCATAGCATCCGCCGACAGTCCCCAGCGATAACGCAACTCGCGGACGGAGTAAGCGCTGCGACACAGCTCCTCCGTGCCATAAACCTCGGTACGATTGCCCGAATGCGAGGTGCCGATGCCGATCAGCCCCGGCTTGGCATACGTCTCGATCAGACGTTTCGCCGCCCGTTCCGAACGGTCGCGCTCATAGTTGTCCCACCACCACATCCCTTCGACGACGTATCGAAAGCGGGATGCGTCCGTGTTGATCGCCGTCTGGTCCACAAGCTTTTGCGCATCGTCGAGATATTTGTTGCCCATCAGCCGCTGCATGTACTGAGGATTGTGCAGCCCGATATCCACATGCGAGGAAAACACCTCATAGATCGTCCAGTGTCGCGGCGGACGCCACGTCAGTTTCCGCTCCGTTAAGGTTTGAGAGCCGGCCAACAAAACCCAGCGCGATTCAAATGCTTCAGAGGGTTCAGGCAAAAGCACCGACACGGCATTCGTCCCGGCGCGCAGAGCCCCCAGTTCTTTTTCGGCGAGCAGGGCTCCCCCCGCCCAGACCTTCAGCGCGCACGCGGAGACCGCCTCCGTGCAGTCGATGTCCAGATCGACGTTCTGGAGCGGAGGAAGGTCACGCGAAACCAGCGAGGTCGGCGCGATTTTCCATGCGGTCACCGGCGAGGCGGCAAGAACCGTTCCGACCATCATGCCCCATGTTCCGCCCCCTATTACAGCCATCGCCCATAACGACACACTCATAAGGATTCCCTTTCCCCGACAACACGTCTTTCTTCTAACGTTTGACAGTTTAAAGGTTCTCAACAGAAAAACTAGCGACGTTTGCGCAGAAATTTTCATCAGTATTGCGCAAAACAATTATTGAAAAGTTTAACAAGAAGAACAAGGAAGTAAGAAGAAGATCATGAAGACAGAGCGGGGTTACGATTTTCTTCAAATCCTTCATGCGCTTCATGGTTGCATTTCCGCACTTCTTCAAGGCCTGCCTGAGCCTGTCGAAGGGTTGCCTTCTACTCTGTCGGTTCGCGGGTGGTCCCCTCGCACACGTCGCTGGGTTCGCCACTGTTCCCGTCGTGGTCGACCGCGACCACGCGGTAATAATAGGCGGTGTTCGGCTTAAGCCCCTTATCTTCCCATACGACTGTCGTTAGATAAGGACCGGGGAGCACCTTGGCTATCTTTGTCTTGTCGCCGACCGCAAAGTCCGGGGCATCGCCCCGATACAGCTCGTAATGCGACAAGTCCGGCTCCCGGTTCTGGCCCCATTGGAGATAGAGAATGTCGCAGGTGTCTCCGAACCATGCGCGCGGTTTGTCGATCAGCCCCGTGTAGATCGAGCCGACCTTAGCGGGCGCACCTTCTTTGATCGCGGGTTTTGCCTTTTCCTCGGCAACCAACGCCGTTGAAACCGCGGGAACGTCGATGCGGAGCGTCGCATAGCCAAACGGATCGAGTGCGAAAAAGGGTTGTTTCAGAACCTCGCGGTCTTGTTCCGTCAGCGAGCAGCGCGTCAGACGCGCGTCAGTGCCCCAGCCGATTTTCAAGCCGACCGCGTCAGACGCACGACCCCCGGTTTCGTGAAACCGTGCGATGACCCCGCGCCCCGGGGCCTCGCTTATCTTCAAGGCCAGCAGACGGACATCCGGCGCGTCCACCGAGAGAAAACTGTGCGGGGCATGGGGAAGCGAGCCTTTCTGCACCTGCGGGACGACCGTTGCAAGAAGCGGCGCGGTGATCCGTTCCGCGAACCGCGCAGCCTCAACCGCGCGGAAACCTCCGGAGCGACTGGTGATCGCGTAGCGGTAGCGCAGATTCATGCGCGATGCCCCCGGTTCGGATGCGTGTCCGTACAGCCAGTTATTGAAGACATAGGCGTAAATGTGAGCGTTCGTCGGATGTTCGCCGAACGTGTCTTTCTTTTCGTGAATGCGGCCAAACTCAACCAGGGAACTGTCGAGCTGCGCCAACGCCACACCGAACCGGGAGTTCCCAACATACGACCAGTCCCGCACAGCCTGGTAGGTGTCCGTGCAGTGTCCCGTCTGATCCTTATACGGGTCTGCCGCGCAACCGTTGAGCCCCACGCGAAATTCAGGATTCGGCACGGCGAACGGGAAAGCATAATAGCCGAACCGATACCACCGGTTGGTGCCGGCCAAACCCGCCACATGGTGCAACCGGTTGTCGATGTCGATCCGCTTTTCTTCCGCAGACAGCGTCACGCGCTGTTCGATCGCCGCGCCGCTGGCGGGATCGTCCATCCGGGCCACCACCGTCTGCCCCAGCGGCGAGGTCTCGACAGTAAACCGCGCACCGGATGGCGAGGAGAACGTTTTGTTGGCGTCCCGCGTGTAGACAAACTGGTTGCAGCGGTACGGTGCCGAGGCGTCGAGCAGTTCCCGGTTGAGCGCCTTGTCAAACAGGCTCTTCATCGTCCCGTCCGTTGCAAACGCTAAACGGTAAAAATCGTTCTCTATGACCGGCGATTCCCGACACGACTGTTCAGAAACGTCCGCTTTCTTTCCTTCGGAGAGAGGGAGCACCGCGTAGCCCATCGGCGGAACCTCCGGCGTCTGGAAAATCAATTTTTCATCGGCAGAAGGCGCGACTTCGACCCATCCCGCGCGTTTCTGAAGCGTCGGATTGAACACGAAAACAGACGGCCCCTCGGCAGACACGCGCGATGCCAGCGCAGCCAATGCGCGATGGCCTTCCCGCACCGCCGTTTGGTGTGCCTTCTCAATCCAGTCCCGCTTCTGGATCCACGTGTCGTAGACCGTGCGCCCGTGATACGCACTCGTGCCGTACCCATGCTCGTCGTTGCAGATCAAGGCATCCCACGCGCGGCGGAATGCGACGGTTGGATACGCATAGGCTGAGTCATTCAGCCGTGCGAGTGTGGCCAGCATTTCGGTGGTTGGCAGCAGGCGGTCAATTTCGCGCTTCAGCGCAAGCAGAGTCGGCGTGGAGACCGGATGCTGCGCCCAACCGGCAGTCATCATGCCGCTCAGCGTCGGGATCTGATCGCCGAACCGCTTCTCGACTTCTTTGAACGGAAGCGAAAGATCGCCCGTGGTGCGCAGTTCGGGCCAACGCCAGAGGGCGTTCCATTCTTTAGCCAGTTTGGAAAATGTGAGATCCGGTATTTCGTTGTCATCATAGTTCGGCACCAGCCACACGTCATAGGGGTATTCTTTTTCCAATTCGGCGAGCCGTTTGGCCATTTTCGGCGCAACAGCATCAGGCGTCGCGATGACCGGCGGACGGTTCGAGCACGTCTGAAAGCCGAACGTTTTACCAGTTGACATGTAGTGAGGGCCAGACCAAACCAATAAACGAGTTTTTTTGCCCGGCCCCTGCCAATAGAACACATGCGGCAGCTTTGAACCCCGCCAGACATCAATCATGCTGCCGCCAACCGTCTTGGGATTCCAGCCATTGGGAAAGAATCCCAAGTATTTGATGCCCGCGTCGGCGTAGGCGGTCACCAGCGGCCAGGTGATGCCGTTGTTGTCCACCATCAGCATCGTGTCCATAGGCAACCCCCAGCGGTCACGCATCTGCTGGATGCAGTAAGCGCTGCGGCACAACTCCTCGTCTCCGTAAGTTTCGGTGCGGTTGCCCGAATGCGACGCCCCGATGCCGAAGAGGCCGGTCTTGACATATTTCTCAACAATTTCGTCCGCCGCCTGCTCCGAACGGTCCAGCGGATAGTTCTGCCACCACCACAGGCCTTCGATCACATAGCGGTAGCGCGAGGCGTCCGGCCAGTCCGCCGTCCGATCCGCCAACTTCCGTGCCTGATCAATAAATCCGACCGTCATCTGGCGCTGCTTATACTGCGAGTCATGCAAACCGATGTCGACGTGCGCGGATTTCACCACATAAAGCGTCCAGTGGCGCGGCGTCTGCCATATCAGATTCGTCGTGGCCAACACGCGGATTCCATCCGACAGTTCCCAGCGCGACGCGACCGCTTGCGCGGGTTCAGGCAGCAGAACGGAAACGTTGTTCGCTCCGGCTTTGAACGCGCCGAGAGGTTTTACCGCCAACAAACGACCATCCGCCCAGACATTCAGACTGCACGTCGCAACGGGCTTGTCTACCGCGACGGAAAGATCCACCTGTTGCTGAGGCGGCGTGTCCCGCGAGACCAGCGCGGTGGGCACGACAACCCATCTTTTCACGTTCCCTTCCTGCGCAGCAGATTCCCCCGCCGCCGCGCAGGAAATAAAACAGACCACGACGATTTTTGCCGTCAATCTCATTTTGAGTCCCTTTATTTTGATGTTTATACCCGATCCGTTCGCGCCCGATTATTCGTCAGCGAAAAGTTTTCAGTTCGACGTGACCAACTCGAAGAAAGGCGTAGGCCCCTTCTTCAGTTTGCCGGTGTCCAGCGAGATGCGCACGGCGTTATCCTCTGCCTGCAAGGGCAACGCCTCGCGACGGATGCCATCGATTCCAAGGGCATAGAGCTTCATCGTTGCTGCATGGACGTTGCGCAGACTGACTTCCAATTTACCCGTCCGCATCAGGACCGGCGGTCCGCCGAGCTTGACCAAGGTGGTTCGATCAGCAGAAAGCGCCATTCCGCTGTTGACGGCATACGTCGAGTAAATCAGCACGATCCGGCGGCTGCGGGCCAGACTCTTCTGATCGACCGCGCAGGCCGCGACCAACGCTGGGGCGCTGGTGCCGAGCACGTTAAGCAGTCCGGCCCGTTCGCTTCGTCCGCCTTCCAAAACCACCGCCTCGGAACGGAGAGTCGTGATCTTGAGCAGATTCTCCTTTGTCCGCATGACGATCTGGCCGGTGTCGGATTGGAAGATGCCGTTCGAGGGGTCGCTCTGGTTGTCTTTATCCAAGAGACCCTTGGCTTTCATACTTGCGACCGCGGCGGCGAGTGAAAAATCCGAGGCTTTGGAATCAACGGACTCAACGGCCCAGCCACCGCCTGCGGACCTGAACTCGGCGCCGCCCGCAGGCGGTAGAACGAGGTCGGGAGCCGATGGTTCACCGACGCCTTCCGCCTGTTTTGTTTCAGGAAAAGACACGCTGAAACCGACCATGAACGCGAGTTTTCCTTGCTCGTACGACACGCTTCTTGAACCGTTGACGTCCGTTTGCAGATAAGCTTTTGGAATCTGCAGTTCAACTCTGTGCGACGAAGGCGTCACGTCGCCACGCAGGAAGAGACAGGCGGAAAGAAACTCCCCGGCACGGGCGATCGGCGAGTGGCCGACATTGAAGACACCGAGCCCAGGTTTGGCGACAGAGGTGAACACGGCCCCCTCGTGAATGCTGAGCGCGTCAAACCCCTGAAACGCCGAGTAGGCACCAAATAGCGGTCCGCATTCGTATTGGTAGGGATTCCAGAAGGAGTGGTTGAACTCAGTCTCGATGAAAGGTCGATCGGCAAAACGGGCGGAGGCTACGCCGCGCCAATACCAAGCACCCGAACCGATGGAACTGTTCTGGCCGCAACGCGATCCGGGCTGGTCGAAAGCGGTCGGATGGTTGTGGTAAGTATTATTGATCGTCACGGGCGACTCTCCCCATCTGGCCTCCTGACCTTGCAGCCATTGGGAAATGTTATACTGTGCCACCAGCCCCTTGTATCCCGTTGCGCGCAGAGTGTCGCGCATCCATTTGGCGCTTTCGTGTGACAGCCCGCCGCAGAAAAGAATATAGTCGTTGTCGCTGATTTTCTTACCGTCGAACGGAAATTTTTCCGGAGTGACCGCTTGGTCGAAGGAGGTCATAGACGCGTTAGCCCACGCTTTCGCCAACGCGCCGGGATTTTTGTATTTCCGCTCAAGCCATCGGCGGAACTGCGCGTCGAACTCGGCCTGTGTCTCACGGTCCAGGCGCGATTTCGGATGGAAGAAACCCCATTCTTGCTCGTTGTAAAGGATCACGCAGGCGATGCCGGGATCGTCCTTCCCCGCCAAACCGGTGTAGGGGTTGACATGGCTCATCATGAACGCCACACCGTGCGCCCACGAGTCGCGAACGGTCTTGTCGCCGAGATACATTCTGAGCGTATAGTCCCTGCGGTCTTCTCCCGGTTCCCAAGCATGTCGCAAATAGACGCTGCAGTCGAACAGACGATATAGGCCGTGCGCCTCCGCCTCACTCGCGAGACAGTCCGTTTTGTCCAAGTTTTCCGGGCGAAAACTTTCTCCCACCGTCCCGACATCGGCGCTCGTTCTGAGCATGTTGTAGCCCTGCCGCTTGGCGGCGATCACCTGACGGGTAAAGGTCTCTTTCCAGTTGGGATCTTTTTTGGCCGCGCCAATGATCCAAGGATAGTTGATTCCTGTACCCTTCAGCCTGATCGGCCTGTCCGGACGGTTCTCGGCAACCAGCTTTCCTGTCGGCCCGATGATTAAACGCGGCAAACGCCCCGATTTTCTCAAGCCAAGCATCCCCAGCAGGCCAGAGGAACCCTTCTGAATTTCAGCGAGCGAGCTCTGATCGAGAGCGCTGCCGGCCTTGACGGCAAGATCGCTCATGTTGATCGCCTGCCATTCCGGCCCAGCCATAAAGACCGCATTCGACTGCGCGACAGCCTGTCCCCAAGCGTGCGCACAGACGATGATTCCGGCTGCAAGAAGACCTACTGCTGTTTTCATAGTGTGCATCCCTAAAGCAAACAGGCCTGACGCTCCGTTGTTTCGTTTATTGGCCGCAGTGATAGATCTCGACGCGATCCAGCGAGAGGGGACCGCCCCATGCGATCCTCACATGACGGACCCCCGAAGCAGCGGGCGAAAAAACGTAGTCCATCTGGGTGCGATACTTATCGCGTTTGGCATATGGGGGCCCTTGGTATTCTCGCACAGTCTGTTTCATCAGCCTCATCGGCGAAAAGGCCTTCCCGTCGGCTGAAGCAGAAACCGAAGGATCGACCGGAGACCCGAGAACAGGCTGAAAAAAGGCCGTCATATGGACTTCACGCACATTTCCAGGAACGGCATAGCGGATCCAGTCGTTCGTCGTGCCGGTCATACGGAAGGTGTATTCGGCATAACAAGCGTTGTAGGCGTTGTCGATGGCCAGCCCCGGCGAATGACCATCGAGCCTTTTCATATCCTGACATTCGTCGGCCAAACACACTTCATTCACCCTCACGGGGCCGACTGCATTGGAAGGTTGCGACTTACCGCTGGCGTTGCGGGCGATGACCCGGTAAAACCACAGCTCGCCCGTCTTCGCAGACGTGTCGCTATACAACGGACGATAGGCGATGTCGGCGTCCGACACATTTTCGGCGATTATCGTCCACGGCCCCTTTCCGGATGAGGCGCGCTCGATGTCGTATCCCGTCGCGCCCGCCGAACCGCGCCAAGAAAACATCGGCACGGATTGGAACGGAATAAGCTCGGGCGCGTCCGGTGTCGCTTCGAGAGGCGTTTTTATCCCCTGAATCTTAAAGCCGGCCTCGCGCAGTTCATGCATCACTTCCCCTTCGGCTTGCGCATCGCCGCCGGGGAATCCGGGATAATGGTACGACCATGCGCTCGCCCGATCAAAGTACTGGTGCCAATAGAAACCGCCGTTTTGATGATGAAAGTACATGCTCCACAGCAGAACGCCCGACATGCCGTCCATTTCCATACACGCGTCGAGAAAGTCTCGGAGTTTTTCCTGCACGTTTTCCCGCGTAAAGTTTTTTCCGTTGATATAAGGGCCGAACTCACCCACGAAGAAAGGCCGCTGCCCGCCGATCGCCTCAAGCTCTTTGCGGCACGCCGCGATCCAGTCCGCGCCGACGCCGCCGTAGTTGGTGTAGTAGTGGCGCG
>CAZTDL010000055.1:0-12767 GCA_964612775.1 uncultured Lentisphaeraceae bacterium | reverse complement strand
CGCCGGACGATACCACAGCGCGATCGTCCCGCGTTCCGAGAAGGGATAAACAACACTGGTAACGCCCTCCGTCCCGTCCAGCACAAGCGCCTGTCCGTGCTGTCCTTTCGTATAAATCGGACTTCCCGACGAGTCCGCGTCGAAAGCCGCGCCGCCGCAGGCGCAATTCGTCGCCGTGCCGTCGAACGTCCAGTGAACAAGCGGCCGTCCGTCTGGTTTGTTCCTCAATCCCGCTTTAAGCCCCGCGCCGCAATTGCTCGTGATCGTATCGACACCCACCGCGGCCAGTTCCGACGCCTTCCGCGCGCCGTCGACCGTCCACACATGGAAGCTGAGTCCCGCGGCTTTCACCTCGCGGACATATTCCGCGCTGAGCGCGGCGGATGCCTGCGCATCGATGCCGGACGCGCGGCAGGCCTTTGCCGTCGCGACGGCCGAGGCGGCCGTCGGAACCGGCAGCCCCTTATCATTCACTTTGGTTCCCGTTAACCAATACGTGCGATAGGCGGGAAATTGCTGCCGCAAAGCCGCGACCACGTTCGTCTTGAAACAGATGAAAAGCACGCGGTCCGGCGTCGCCTTGGGTTCGGCCGCCATCACTTCGGCCAGCTTGGGAAGAATTTCCGTTCCGCATTTGACTTCCACGTAAATCTCGAACCCGTCGCGCGCCAGCGACAACGTTTCGGACAGCGTCGGCAAACGCTCGCCGGCAAACCGCGCGCCCTTCCACGCGCCCGCGTCCAGCGCCCGCAGCTCCGCCAGGGTCGCGTTGGTGACTGCCAGGTTTCGGTCTGTCGTCCGCTTGGTCGAACCATCGTGCAGACAGATGATCTGGTCATCCTTTGTCAGATAGACGTCGCACTCGAAGCCGTCCGCCCCCCCCGTTTGATCGCCGAACGATACGCGGCCATCGTGTTCTCAGGCGCGTCCAGCGACTCGCCCCGGTGCGAAACGAAACGAACGACTCTCCCGCATCCCCACGCATGCGTGCCGCAGCAGAGCATTGACCCAATAAAAAAAGTCCCCAGCCGACAGATACGCGTTTCTTCATGTCATTGAATCCTCATGATTGTTCCATACGATGGCCTATGGGCAAACGGCTCGACTTCTTCCGCGCTCAAGGCACGGTTGAAAATGCGGACCTCATCCCATATGCCGTTTCCCCGCACATTGCCCGTGTGCCCCCCCAGATAGACGGTGTTGCCCGGCACCACCCACCCCGTATCGATCATATCGCTGGCGCGTTCAACCCCGTCGACAAAAAGCCGCACCGTGTTTGCCGAACGACTCCACGCGACCGCGACATGATACCAACTGTCGGGTCCCCTAAGGTTATCCAGATCATAGCGGACATCCCCCGATCCGTCGTTTTTGATCCGAAAGGTCAGAACGCCCGTGCTGTATATCCACATTTCCCACCCGTCCGCGCTCACCGAATTGTCAAACACCGTTTGGTAATTGTACCAAGGACCCCGCGCGTAGTACCAGAATGCGATCATTCCCGCCTCCGTCAGCGTGTACGGAATCGCCGCGTTGTTGGTCGCGCCGTCCGTCCCCAGCGCCGAGAACGCCTGTCCGACCGCCCCCTTCACAAAGTCGGACGTCCCGGACAGCGAAGCGCCATGGTCGCCACCGGCCTGATCGTCCGGTGATCCGTTGAACGGCACATAGACCGTCTCCCCCTGCTCCTCGAACACGGTCCGGATCCGCTCCGCCGACAGCGGCGCCTCGTAGATCCGCACCTCCGCCGCACACCCCATTCCGTTGGAGTTTCCCGCGTTCCCGCCGCCCAGATAGAACTCCGTCCCCGGCGTTCGCCACGCCGTACCGTTCGTATTCACGCTGCTCGCGCGCCATTGCCCGTTCACATACAGCGCCGTATTGCTCTTCGCGGCGTCCCATGTCACCGCCAAATGATACCACCGGTTCGAGCCGTTCAGACTGTTGAGGCCGCCGTACGACACAGGGCAGCCGTACGCGTCGCCGCTCGTCTGGAACGTCAGACGGCCCGCGCCGTCGATCCACATTTTCCACCAGCCCTCGTTGGCCGAGTTGTCGAACACGTTGTTCCAGTTGCAGAACACCTGCGGACGATACCACAGCGTGACCGCGCCCCGATCCGGCAGCCGGTACGGCACCGACACAAAATCGCCGATGCCGTCCAGATACAGCGCCGACGCCTTCTCACCGATCCCGTTCGTATAGACGGGTCCGCCGTGCAGCGCCGCGTCGTAGCGTGCCCCGCCCGTACCGCCATTGGTCGCCGCACCGTCGAACGCCCAGCGGATCACCGGCGCGAGCGCCGCCACCTTCGCATGCAGTGTCTGGATCTCCGTCGCAGACAGCACACGGTCGTACACGCGCACGTCGTCCACCGCGCCGCGCCCCTTCGCGTTCCCGGCGTTCCCTCCGCCGACATAAAACGACGTCCCCGGCGCAACCCAGTTGGTGATCGCGCCGAAGCCGCGAACAAGCCCGTTCACGTACAACGTCGCGTTGCTTGAGGCCTTGTTCCACGTCAGCGCGATGTGATACCACTGATTGGAACCGTTGAGGCTGTCCAAATCATAGAACATCTGACCCGACCCGTTGTTCTTCACCCGGAACGTCAGCCGTCCGTCCCTGTAGATCCACATCTCCCACCAATCCTGATTGACCGAATTGTCGAACACGGTGTTGTAGTTGTAGAACGCGTCCGGACGATACCACAGCGCGATCGATCCCTCGTCCGTCAACCGATACGCGGCACCCGCAACGTCGTCCACACCGTCCAGCGCCAGCGCCCGACCGTCGAGCCCGTTCGTGTACGCCGGAGATCCCGACAGGACCGCGTCGTACGCCGCCCCGCCGCTCCCGCTGTTCGTCGCGGCACCGTCGAACGCCCAGTGAATCACGGGCATAGGCGTCGACAAGGCATGGACCGCCGATGCAGGCAACGCCTCGTCGTATATCCGCACATCATCGACCGCGCCCTTGCCTTTGACGTTTCCCGCATTTCCTCCGCCCAAACAGAATCCGGCTCCCGACGCAACCCAGTTGGTGATAGTGCCGGTGCCCCTCAGAACGCCATTGAGATACAGGGACGTTCCGCCCAACGCCCGGCTCCACGTCACCGCCACATGACACCAAGGAGAGAAATCGTTGAGCCCCTTCAAATCGTACGCCACCCGTCCCGAATTGTTCGTTCCGGCCACCCGGAAAGTCAGCATCTTATCGGCGTTAATCCACATTTCCCAATCGTCCGCCCCCGCGGCGTCATCGAACACGGTGTTGAAGTTATAGAACGCGTCCGGACGATACCACAGCGCGATCGTCCCCTCGTCCGTCAACCGATACGCGGCGCTCGCAACGTCGTCCGCTCCGTCCAAGGCCAAAGCCCGTCCGACGATACCGTTGGTGTACGCGGGCGTCCCCGACAACGCCGCATCGTACGAAGTCCCGTCGCTGCCAACATTCGACGTCACCCCGTCGAACGTCCAGTGGACCACCGGATCCGGCACCGCTGACTGACCCAGCGCGTCCGCCAAAGCCCGACCGCAATCGGTCGTAATGGTATCGACGCCCATCTTCGCATACGCGAACGCCGACGGCGCGCTGTCGACCGTCCAGACGTGGAAGCTGAGTCCCGCCGCCTTGACCTCGCTCACATAAGACGCGGTGATCGCCTCAGAAGCCTGCGCGTCGATGCCCGAGGCGTTGCAGGCCAAGGCCGTCGCGACCGCCGAAGCGGCCGGCGGCGTCACCGAGCCGTCCGCGTTGAGTTTGGTTGACGTCAGCCAGTAGGCGCG
The DNA here is from genome assembly GCA_964612775.1 of uncultured Lentisphaeraceae bacterium. Lineage (GTDB taxonomy): Bacteria > Verrucomicrobiota > Kiritimatiellia > RFP12 > UBA1067 > DAOPZC01. The sequence continues at coordinate 8,979 of CAZTDL010000055.1, read as the reverse complement.
GTATGCGGGCAACTGCTGGCGCAGCGCCGCAATAACGTTCGGAGTAAAGCAGATGAAACACACGCGCTCCGGCGTGGCCTTGGGCTCCGCCGCCAGCGTTTCAATCAGGCGCGGCAGGATTTCCGTGCCGCACTTGATCTCCACATAGATCTCGAAACCGTCGCGCGCCAGAGCGAGCGTCTCGGCCAGCGTCGGAATGCGCTCGCCCGCATATTGCGGTCCCTTCCACGATCCCGCGTCGAGGGCGCGCAGCTCGGCCAGCGTCGATGCGCTCACCGTCAGATTGCCGTTCGCCGTGCGCGTTGTCGTCGCGTCGTGAATGCAGACGATCTCATTGTCGGACGTCCGATAGACGTCGCACTCAAATCCGGCCGTCTTTCTGTCCGCAGCCAAATGAAACGCGGCCAGCGTGTTCTCCGGCGCATCCAGCGACTCGCCGCGATGCGAGATGAACCGGATGGCGGAGGCGCTTCCTTGCAGATTCAGCACGCCGCTTACCAGCAGGGCGAACAAGCCTGCCGTCCGCCATTTCACACACGTGTTCTTCATTATACTACAAGAGTTTGATCAATGTGCCCGAAGGAGGAGGCGGCGGCGGAATGACGGTCAAAGCCACAATTTCTTCCGCCGCCAAGGCGCGGTCATACACGCGCACCTCATCCCAAATCCCGTTGCCCTTGGAGTTGCTCGGGTGCCCGCCCGCCAGATAAAGCGTGGAGGAGGGATCGACCCAACCGGCCTCGCTGAGCGTGGCGGTCGCCCGCAAGACACCGTCGACATAGAGCTTTGTCTGCTGCGCCGCACGGTCCCAGACGTATGCGATGTGATACCAGTTGTCCGGCCCGCGAAGATTATCCAGATCGTAAACGACCAGTCCCCCTCCGATCAGATTGCTGACCCTGAAAGCGAGCCGGCCGTCGCTGTAGATCCAGCTCTCCCAATACTCTTGGTATATGGGGTTATCGATCACGGTCTGGTAGTTGTACCACGGGCCGCGCGCGTAGTACCACAACGCAATGGTGCCGACGCTCGACCCCAGCACGTTGGAAATCGAGGCGTTGTCGCTTGTGCCCACGCCGCCGCAACTCAACCCTTTGAGAAACCCGCCTTGTGTCTTCACATACACGGGCGATCCCGTCACAACCACCGCATTGCTGCCCGCGACGTCCGCTGCCGTGCCGTCGAACGGCACATACGCCACCAGACCGCCGCGCCGCCCGAACTCGCCGTAAATCTCGGCCACGCGGTTCGAGGTCAGCGCCGTCTCGAAAATCTGAAAGTCCGAGACAGTCCCCTTCCCGTTCGTATTCCCCGCGTTTCCGCCGCCGACATAGAAGTTCGAACCGGCCGTCGGCCACGCCACGCCGTTCGTGTTCACGGCGCGCCCCCGCTCGACGCCGTTCACGTAAAGCACGATGTTGCTGGAGACCGCGTCCCATGTGCCGACGATGTGATACCACCGGTTGGAACCGTTTCCCAGACCACAGATGGCCGCCTGCGGCCACGTGTTTCCCGCTGGTCTGAAAGCGAGCGTTCCGTTTACATCGATCCAACACTCGTAGTGGTTTGCATTGACTGAATTGTCGAACAAGGAGTTGTGATTGTACCAAGGGCCTGACACGTAGTACCACAGCGCGATCGAGCCCGATGTGGGCAACCGATAGGGCACCGACACGAAATCGTTCGTGTCGAAGAGCGCCAACGCCTGTCCTTTGTTGTTCCAGCCGTTCGTCCAAACCGTATCGCCGCTCACCGTCGCGTCGTACATCGCACCACCCGTGCCGCCGTTCGTCACCGCGCCGTCAAACGCGATGCGCACAACCGGCGCTTGGGCCGCGATCTCGGTCTGCACGGCCTGCACCTGCTCCGCCGTCAACGCGGTGTCGTAAACCCGCACGTCGTCCAGCACGCCTTCGGCGGGCATGTTGCCGGTATGCCCGCCGAAATAGACGGCGTTGCCGGGAGCGATCCACGTCATAATGGTTCCTTTCGCCCGCTCGACGCCGTCGATATACAGACGCGTCTGGTTGGTGGTCACGTTGTCCCAGACGAAAGCGACATGGTACCACTGGTTGGAGCCGTTCAGATTGTCCAGATCGTACTCCACGCCCGAGCTGTCCGTGTTGTTAATGCGGGCACGAAGCCGTCCGTCCTGATAGATCCACATCTCCCAGTTCTCGGAGTTCACTGAATTGTCGAACACTGAGTTGTAGTTATAGAACCGGGCGGGCTTGTACCAGAACGCGACAGTCCCTTGACTTCCGTACGTGTAGGACAACTTCGCGTAGCCTTGGCTTCCGCCGAGGAAGCACAGCCCTCCGCCATCGATACCGTTCGTGAACGCCACCGTTCCCGTCAGCGTCGCGTCGTACGCCGCACCGCCGCTCCCGCTATTCGTCGCCGCACCGCCGTCAAATGTCCAGTGAATCACAGGTTCGACACTCAGAGCAGTCATCGCGAAACCCATCGCGAAGGTGAACATTGCGGCATGCAACAACCCTAAAGAAGGCAGTTGCACGACACGTTTCCGCTGACTGTGAAAAAAACTTAACCCAATGGCAAAACAGGCGTTCCACACATCCTCCGTCCGTCGTCCTTCTGTCACATGCATCCGTATACTCCTGTTATTTGAATGAGTAACCTTATCGAAGCTGATCAACCGTTTTTTCTTTGCAGGACCAGATCCGCTTTAATGACATGTAAAAATATAACATCCCCGTAAGCAAATCATGAGGACGCGAATAGACTATTTTTAGGGTAGTGTGTCGGAATCATGAGCGCGCGAACGTCACGATGACTACTTCGTTTCGTTCGCGCCTTATGCAGGCTAAACGGAGAGAATGACGTGGGCATCCGCGGAGGAGCATCCACTCTCATTTTTCAAGCGAGAGGCGATTTTAGACGGCCCCGCAGGGCTGCGTCCAGGCCACCTGCACATCGGGATGAAAATAGCGTTTATATCCGCAGGGGATGCTAGACTCGACCTTGGCACGGACGTAGAGATCGTCCGAAGCCATCTGATACGACGCTTCGGCACCTTCGACGAGCAGCGCCGTTTTGCCGATGTCGGCGGAATATACCGGGAGCGTGCGCGCTCCGCGGCCGCGTTCGGCCGGACTCTCTACCATGCGGACCGTCTGATCAAACCCGCGCTTCGTCGTGATGAAACGGATACGGTACTTCACACCTCTCGCGGCCTGAACCTTCACGCGCAACGTCTTGCTTGACGCATCAAAACGCACGTCATCCAGCAACACGCCGGTCGTGGCGTAGTAATCGCCCGCATGCATCGCCGCAAGCAGCGATTCCGGCGTCAGCGACGCACTGCGCACCATAACCCACGCGTCTCCCAGTCGCTGATCCGACGTGCGGTTGATGCAGTAGTGGGTGTCGTCCGAGCCCACTCCGAATAGAAGGGGCTGACCCTTGAGGCAACGGAACGCGTTCACCGCGTCCCAGAACGAATCGTTCGTCACACTTATCGCCTCCGGATGCGGCGCAAAAGCCGAACCGCCGTTACATACTTCGAAGAAACGCACCTCGGGATTGTCGATCAGGTTTTGCGGCGTAATATCCCAGTATACCCACTGAGGATGGTTCAGCATCAGAAGCGTCGGACGCCGCATCTGCACCGACATCTGCGCCGCTTCCGCCGCGTTCTGACGAATCAGCCCGCTCACGTCAAGGGCTGCGTCCTTGATTGGCCGACTCAGAGCCCCGCCCTTGACCGAGGGAATCACATCAGGAAGGTTCAGATAGTTCAGATGCACGTTGATGCCGTTCAGTACCTGCGTGATTTCGACCGCAGGCAGCAGCAAAAACTGACCGGACTCGGCGAAGCGCTTCTGCATTTCAGCATAGGTCTTAAGCCGAACCTCTGTTTGGCCGTTCACCTGCCGAACATCCGCCTCGTTGCCAAACGACTTCATATACTCGTCAAACAAAGGGCGCGTCACGGCGGGCGGCCATTTGGTTTCCTTATCCATCACCGGCTTCCAACAATTCATGTCCGCCGCAAAACCGTTATGGTCGCTGACTCCCAGAAAATCATAGCCGAGCCTCTTGTAGCTGTCGATCGCCTGTTCGGGCATCGCTCGCCCGTCGGACCAATAGGTATGCATGTGAAACATGCCGCGATACCATGTGGCACGCCCCGCATTCCCCTGCCATGATCCCGTTGAACGGCATCCCGCCAACAGCCCTACCCCGCTATACCCCAGCGCCTTCAACATTTCGCGACGTGTGATGGAAGTCTTCATTCCGCCCCCCTTTTTTCAACGAGTCCCTGTTCGTCATATCAGTCCGTCTCTCTGACGACCTCAATATTGTCAAACCAGACCGCACCATCCTTGGATTCACTATGCAAAAGCGCCCTGAGCCAGCATGCGCCTTTCGGCACATGGACCGCCACGGACAACTGACGCCAAGACGTATCGCCCTTCATGATCTCGCTCCGAACGAGATCCATCGGCTGATAGGCCGTATCATACGACTGCAGCGCGAACCACGTCGCTCCGGAAGCGGCCCTCGTCTTAACCCAAGCCGTCCCGCAATACGTCTCACCACCGCTGACCCGTACGGCGTGCCGCCAACGCTGCCGCCATTCGAGCCCTTTTTCCGGTGCCCACAGCAGAAGTGCGGAACGCTGTCCGGTTTTCACGCCAGGTTCCCAATGCGTTTTATCACGATACCACTCCGCCCTCCCGGCGCGATCCGAGAGATCGAGCCATTCCACATACCAGCCATCCGGCACGCCATCCCCATCGTCGTTCTCAAACGACGGATTAAAAACCAAGTTGGTTTTGATTTCGTTCACGGTCGGCGCAGTCGGCAGAGACGGCGCAAGCATAAGCGCGGTATACAACGCGTCCGCGCAAACGCGAACCGCTTCATTCGCGCAGTCGAGCGTGACGGCCTCAAACGCGTCCTTTTTCTCCTTGCGCAGTTTAGCCACGGCGTCAACCATACGGACAGGCATCAACTCCAGAGCACTGAGTTCTTTGGCTTCGTCAAACGTGAGGCCCGCTTGCGTCAGCAACGGATCCATGCGTTTTTCGGTCCATTCCGCCAAGCCGCGCACCCGTTCAGCCAGAACGGCAGCAGCCTGATTCGGCGTTGTTCCAAGCGCATGAGGCACATAGCCGTCCGCGTGAATGATGTCCAACCTTCTTGTATGGCAGGCGCGATGGATCGGCTGGACATGCGAAAACGAGCTGCAGTCCTCGACATAATGCAGCATAACGCCCAAGAACCGCGCACCCTCTTGAAGCCGTCCGGCCTGCAACGCCGCAACGGCGTTCGTGAAAGAGGAAGGCACGCCCGTACAAGCCTCGGGAACCCGGTGCGTACATCCTTTTCCCTTCTTTAGAACAGGATCCCACCCGCAATAGAACGAAATGTCCCATTCACGGCGCACATCGGGAAGACGCGGTTTACCGGGATCAGCGGAACCGTCGCCCCATTCGCCGAAGCAGGGCCAGTTCTGATCGGGAAAATGGCAATACGTCCGGCTCAGCGCCTGAGCTTCGGGCGCGATAAAGATTCTCTTTTCCGGCGGCAACTGTTGAATGGCCGCCGCCGTGATGGCACTGTGTTCGGCTCCCCAGCCGAAAGACGACTCCGCAGCCAGGCCTATGACAAGGCTGGCCAACGACAGCCGCGCGCAGGAGCTAACCGCGAAGCGTTGATTCATAATCGCCCCAATACACCGTCGTTTTTAAAGCCCGGTCCCATTCCTTCACGAGCCGCCGCACGCCGTCGGGTTTCATGGCGGGTAAAAATCTCCGATCCTCTTTCCACTGCCGATCAATCTCGTCCTGCCCGGACCAGAACCCGACCGCCAAACCCGCCAGATAGGCCGCCCCCAGCGCACGCGTTTCGAGCGCCTTCGGACAACTCACCGGCACCCCCAGAATATCGGACTGGAACTGCATCAGCGGACGGTTTGCCGTACCGTCCCCATCTACCCGCAACTCTGTAATCGGAATGCCCGAATCAGCCTCCATGGCCTTCAGCGCATCGCGCGTCTGATAGGCGATGCCCTCGAGCGCGGCGCGGGCGATGTGCCCCGCCGTGGTGTCGCGCGTCAGCCCCACCAGCGTTCCCCTCGCATTCGGTTTCCAATGCGGCGCGCCCAGACCGTCAAAGGCCGGGACCATGTACACGCCGCCGTTGTCCGGCACGGTCATGGCCAACTCCTTGACATCCGCCGCCTTGCGGATAACGCCCAAACCGTCGCGCAACCAATCGACCACGGCCCCCGCGACGTAAATATTACCCTCCAGCGCGTACGTCACCTTATTCCCCAAACGCCAGGCGACAGTCGTCAGGAGATTGTTCTTCGACCGGATCAGTTTGTCCCCCGTATTCATCACCATGAAACAGCCGGCCCCATACGTGCATTTAACCATGCCGGGGACATTACAGCGCTGCGCGAACATCGCGGCCTGCTGATCGCCGACAACCGCCGCGATGGGCACGCCGGCCGCCACAAAGGGTGCCTGCGTCACACCGTACACTTCGCTCGACGAGCGGATCTGGGGAAGAATGTTCTCCGGAATATCGAAAAAAGCCAGCAATTCGCGGTCCCATTCGCCCGTATGGATGTTGTACAGCATCGTGTGCGAAGCGTTCGACGCGTCGGTCACATGAATCTCACCCTGCGTGCAATTCCAGACCAGCCAAGTGTCGACCGTGCCGAAAAGCAACCGGCCCGCTTCGGCCAGACGTCGGGCACCCTTCACGCGGTCGAGAATCCACTTGATCTTGGTGGCGGAAAAATACGAATCGGGAACAAGCCCTGTTTTCGTCCGAATCCATTCGGCGAAGCCTTCTTTCTTCAACCGATCACACGTGTCCGCCGTACGGCGGTCCTGCCACAGGATCGCGGGACAGATCGGCCGTCCCGTCTCGCGGTCCCAAATCAACGTGGTCGCGCGCTGGTTCGCAAGGCCGATAGCGGCAATCTGGCTTTCGTGAAGTCCTGCGGAAGCGATGGCCTCTGCGGCCACGCCCGCCTGAGAGGACCAGATCGCCAGACCGTCATTCTCCACCCAGTCAGGACGGGAATAGGCCGGCTCAACTTTTTTTGCGCAAATGATACGGGATGGCCTTTTTTATCGAACACAAGGGCACACGAACGGGTCGTACCCTGATCCAACGCCAAAACATATTGTCGCAAAGCCCCGCCGCCCCGCCGCGGAAAACCGTTCAGACGCACCCGTTCCGCACCGGTCTTTTCCGTCTCACGGGTCGCGAAAGCCATCGCCGACACAACCTCTTTGCGCGAATGGACATGGATTTTCTTGTAAATGTTCCGGACGTGAACAGAGATCGTGTTCGCACTGACACCAAGCTCGGCAGCGATCTCTTTATTGCTGAAACCGCCGACAATCCGCTTCAGAACGCCGCGCTCACGCAGCGTAAGCAACTCAATGGCACGCAAAATATCGCGCCTTCGCGAATCGGGTTGTCCATGTCCCTCTCGCGGCTTACGCTTCTCTATGCCTTCGCTAAAACCAGTCTTCATCATGGTTTGACATCATGCGTCATCAGCGTTATTGAGGCAAGGAAAATTCGTTGCCCAACGTCCTCCGGCACGAACCCCCTTGCGACAGCGGCCTTTCATTTTCATTCGCTGTCGGCGGTGCGGGCGCAACCGCGCGCCGCACCTTGTTTTTCAGTCGTTTTGGCCTACGCACGCGGGATTCTCAACCGATGAGGAAAGGGAACGCACAGACGCCGCAGCCCCGGCCGCTGTTCCGCCAGACCGCAAAAAACGGGGATAAGCCCTGCCATCCCATAAATGAACCGCGTTTCGATTACCGGACGGCGACACACCTCTTCGGTGCGCGAAAAACGAAATAAATATCCTTGGGTGAGATCATTTGAACGCGCAGACGCTATCCAAGCCGCTTTGTCCCGCCAAAAACCGCGAATCGGAAATTCTTGAACCAGCAGTCGATCTGCTCGAACCCCGCGTCGGACAACCACCGCATCTGATCGGACATCGGTGCGTTCACGTCGTGACCGATCCGTTCAATGGCCTGCGCGAGCGCGTCGGGAGAGATGCCCTTTTCCCGTGCATGCGCAAGCCAGGCGGCCTGATAGACGGCTTCCAGTTCCGGCGTCGGCCCCAGCACCTGATCGGCATGAATGAACCTTCCGCCGGGGCGCAGCGCCCGATAAATCTTCGCGTACAGCTCGCGTTTCAGAGCATGCGACAGATGATGCACCGAAAGGGCGGACACGACCACGTCGTATGCCTCAACTGCGGCAAGCTCAAGATGGTCGTGTACGGCACAACTCATGGCAGGTGTCCCGCGAAAACGGATCCGCGCTTGGTCCAGCATGGTCTGAGACGCATCGGTGAGATGCACGGCCGCATTCGGAAAAGCCTGTTTCACCAGAGCGGCCAGCAAGCCTGTTCCGGCCCCCACGTCGAGACACCGAAACGTCGCCGACGGCTCAAACGGAATTAAGCGAATGACCGTGCCATAAAATTCGTCAAAACACGGTACCAGCTTAGGCCGATCCTGATCATATGACGCCGCACAGCGATCAAACAGTTGAGTGATGTTCATGAGTTGCCGTTTTGTTTTTTGACATGTTATTACCGTATCAACATCCGTCTGCGTGGTCAAACCGCGACATCAGCCGCAGGGAGGTAACGTGTTGTCTGAAATTCAAAATAGGGCCGACGGTCCCCTCCCGGATACAGACGGCTTAAAAAAAAGGGGCTACGACGAAATCGGGGAGGTGCTTTCATCTGTCCTGAACGTCGCCATGCGCGTCAAGCGCGAGAAGGCGCTCGGCGCGCGACCCTACACCGGACAGCGCAACGCGGGCAAGCTGGTCAACGACAATGACACTTACGCATCGTTCAGGGCTGATTGAGTGTAAAAAGGAAGAGAAAGGCGTGCTGCGCCGGCGCGCGGGGCGAAAAGGGCAAAAAAGAAGGGGGCCGCGGATCTTTCGATC
>CAZTDL010000054.1:0-12867 GCA_964612775.1 uncultured Lentisphaeraceae bacterium | reverse complement strand
CCAATCAGGCCGTTTGGATGGTGAACCGTATTGAATTTGGCGTTTCGTCGGGGCTGAATACATTAGGAATCTTGTGTCAGGACGCGGACGAGTGTTCGGTTACGGTCGGGCAATTGGTGCTGGGAAACATGAGTTCTTCGGGAGGCACAAACGGGATCTATCGCCTGCGCAAAGGAACGCTGACGGCGAACATCCTGACGGTCGGATACGCGAGTCCCTGTCGGTTTGAGCAAAGCGGCGGAAGTTTGGCCGCGACCTCTTTGAAAGTCAAGAATGGCGTTTTTTGTCAAACCGGCGGCGTTTCGGCCGTGTCCTCTTTTGCAGTCGGCGACACCAATCTTATTCCGTCTGTCACACTCGCGGGCGGCCGGTTGTTGTTGAACAGCAACATCACGACTCCTTGGATTCAGGAAAAACAGGCGTTCAATTTTTCCGGCGGAGCTCTGCAGGTGACCAACTCATATTCCTGTGAAATTCCCATGCGCCTGTGTGGCACTCCCACATTCGATGCGACAACCTCCGGCAAGGGCCTTACATTGTCGAAAAGGTGTTCTGGGAACAGTCAGTTGGTCAAGACCGGTGCGGGTACGTTATTTCTCGGTACGGGCACGACAAACGCGTTTTCGGGAGGAGTGGTTATCAGCAACGGCGTTTTTAATATGGGGGCAAACTCGTTGCTTGAGAGCTATGGACAGTCCGTCGAACCGCTCGGCATGAAAATCTGCAATGGCGGCATCTTCCGCCTGACCGACATCAACTCGGTGGTCACCGTGCCCTTGGCGCTGGACATCGATGCCGGAGGAAAAATCGATTTTCCATATTCGTTTTATTACAACCGGAACATTGTGGTTGCGCGCACGCTCGTCACGAACGGCGTTTCTCTGGTTCCGGGTAGGTACACGACTGCCCATGGGTTTATAACCGGCGGAACCGCTGCCTGTTCGGTAGTCGTTCCAATTGTATGGACCGGGGCCGGAGACGGTGTCTCGTGGTCGGACGCGGCCAACTGGGTCGGCAATACGGTGCCGAACGCCACGACGGCTGTGGCGGATCTCTCCAACGCGCGGCAGTCGGTGCGGCTCGACGGCGCGGTGACGCTCACCTGTCTTGTCTATAACCCGCAGGGTGTGAGACGTGACCTGACTCTGACCGGGGACGGGACGCTTTCACTCTATGTGCCGGTGATCGTCTCTCCGTGTCTGTTCGTTGGGCCGGGGCGCACGCTCACGCTTGACGTGCCGCTTGACCGCACGCCTGCGGGGCAGGCTTTTGGGAGCGTGGGCGGGGGTGCCGTTATCATCAAGAAAAAGTTTCCAGGCATAGGCCCTGGACAAGGCTCATCTTTTTCTCTTTACGGCAATCTGATTTTCGCAGGGATCACGACAATGCCGGACATGTTGGGGCTGTGGCGGCATGAACTGAATAGTGACGGCTCGGTGGTCTTTACGAACGGATGCCAATTGACAACGCCGCGTATTCTGAATAACCCGTCGGGTTTTTATCCCTTGAGGCAAATCTGTCACGACGGGGGCATGGTGACGTGCGGAGACGTTTTTTTACCCGGCACAACGGAGATGCCGCAACTCCCTATACGTACTACATGCGCTCCGGCACGCTGACCACGACCAACGCCAACGGCATCTGCTTGGGAAGTTATTATTCCGGGGTGTGGACCCGCTATTCGGGCGGGGCCTTCGTGATGAGCGGCGGAACCGTTAATACGGCCAGGATTGACATGGGAATGCCGGACAGCGTGTTGACCTTACAGGGCGGGGACGTCTACCTGGGTTCGGGCGGCATCACGTCGTCGACCAACAATTTTCAGGGCACAGTCAAACTGGGCGGGAGCGCGATCCACGCGACGGCGAACTGGGCCTCGTCGCTGCGAATGGAATTGTCCGGCGTAAACGGCAACACGGTGATCGATACGTCGAGCCGGACGGTGACGCTGAGCGGTGCGCTTCAGGGCGCGGGCGGACTTATCAAGACCGGTTTGGGTACGCTGAACCTCAACGGCGTAACGAACACCTTCACGGGGCCTCTCGTTGTCGAGGGGGGCACGTTGACCTGCGGGGCGGCATCGGTGTTCAACGGCGTGTCAGAGATCACCGTTACAAACGGCACGCTGGTTTTGAACGGCACGGTGATCTCCTCCATCGCGACTCTGCGCGTGTCAAGTACGGCTAATCTGACGTTGGCGGCGGACAAGAGCTTGGCGGTTGACCGTCTGTACATTAGCGGCGTTTCGCAGTCTGCGGGCACCTATACGTTCGGCTCGGGCACGGTCACGGTTAACCCGACGGCCAAGATCGTCTGGACGGGTGCGGCCAATGACAGCGCGTTGTGGTCGACGCTGAATAACTGGGGCAATACCGCTGTTATGCCGGACGGGGCGGATGTGGCGCTGGACTTCGGCTATTCACAATTTTCCGCCGATGACAGGATCGTTTTGGATCTGTCGCCGGGGGTGACGCTGACCAACCTCATTTACGATCAAGGCGCTCCGGGGAACGTGTTGACGATCACCTGCCCGGAAGGGGTGACCAATGTTCTGACTTTTGTTGCCAACGGCGAGATTCATGTGGAAAAGGGGCAGACATTGATTCTTGACACAGGGGTGTTAATGAAAGGTCCGCTGTACAAATATGGAGAAGGCACACTCGTGTTAAACCGGCGCATGTACGCCGATTCAGCGGCGGACGCTTTTTATTTCAAAATCATGCAAGGCCAAGTTCGCGGCCGCAGCGAAATCAGCGGAATAAGGGTCTGGCCGAGTTCAGCCTCGCGGTTGGTATCGCCTCCGGAATTCATTCTCGAAGGTGATTCCGCCCTTATTCATGCCCAATCGATCACAGCACCGGGATATCAGAATGAAGGTAACGACCGAGGCGTGTTTACGCAAGCCGGCGGCACGGTAGACCTGTCGACGTTGCCGGCAAATTTCGGCGGCGGCGTATGGGGCTTTGTTTTGACTTATGGTTGGGGAGTAAATGGAACGTATTGCCTAAACGACGGTATGTTTAATACGTCTCCCACTAAAATGTCCTATCTGGCGGCGGGCGGTGCAACAGCGACGTTTAACCAGAACGGGGGAACTTCAACGTTTTATCAACTTAATCTGACGTGGCCTTGGCCCACAACGGGCGGAAAAGGCACCGTGAACCTTTGCGGCGGAACCTTGCGTTTGGCCGGGGCGGTCGAGAAAGGATATAGCTCCGGAGCGGTGAACTTGTCCGGCGGATGTGTTGAAGCACTCTCAAACGGTGTCGTGTTCGCTTCGGATGTGCCGGTTTCCCTGACGACAGGCGAGTCGGGTGATGTGGCTTTTGCCCAAGCTCAGTCTTCGTACACAAACACGCTGATCGGTACGCTCTCCGGCTCCGGCGGCTTGGTGCAGACGGGCCCCGGAACGCTCTCGCTGGACGGTGTGAATACGTTTGACGGAACCGTCAGTATTACGAACGGTATCCTGCTGATCAACTCCGAGTTGGAAAACGCAACGGATATCGCCGTCGGAGGCGGCCATTTGGAATTGCTGGCCGAAGCTCCCTGTCTTACGAATCTGTCGGTTTGTGCGGCGGGGGCTGCTGTAACGGTTGGCGACTCGATTAACACGTTTGCGGAAGGGTTTACATTGAGCATTGCGCAAGGAAGCGTAGTCGATTTACGTTTCACGGGGATTCGGGATATTGCGGGTTTAATATTGGGAGGCAAAGCAAAGAAACCGGGACTATACGGCGGATCGGATTCTTCCGCGCCAAGTTCTTCTTTGAACGCTTTCTTTGAAGGTACGGGCACCTTGCGTGTGCTCTATGGCCCTCCGCCGCAGGGCACATTGGTGATCTTTCACTAACAAAAAAGGGTCAAATAAAGAGTGTCTTTGATCGGCATTCTGCACAAAGAGGGGATTATCATGCGACAGACTAAAAAGTTCATATGGATGGGGTTCATGTTTTTGCTGGCAGCGGGATCCGTGGTGTCGGCGGAAAAATCGGTTGATATAGGTTCCCGACGCGAACTGTTTGTCGATAATACGGTAGTGGATAAAATATCCGGCGATTTGCGACTGGCCCTGCACCATCCCGAGCGCAAAGAGGTCGTGTTGACTACGGACAAACCGTGGGAAGGAAACGCCTCGGCGTTTCAATCGGTATTTTTCGCCGAAGGAAAATACCGCATGTACTACCGAGGCATTCACTACGTCGCGAGCATGGGCGTGTGCGATACAAAGCTCGCGGATCATCCGTGGGTCCTCTGTTATGCGGAAAGCGAGGACGGCATCCGTTGGGTGCGTCCGAATCTGGGGATCTGCGAATTCCAAAAATCGAAAGAGAACAACATCATCTTGAATCCGGCAATGGTCAAAGCGATCGGTGGAGATCCCGCGCATACCAGCGTGTTTTACGACACCAACCCCGCGTGTCCGCCTGACCAGCGCTACAAGATCAGCCTCACGAGTTTCGCGAAACGGCCGGTTCCCGGTGTGTACATTATGGCCTCGGTGGACGGCATCCGTTTCAAGTTGCTCAGCGACAAAGCGAGCGTGACGGGCGGCGACTTCGATTCCCAGAATACGATTTTTTGGGATCAAACGATCAAAAAGTACCGTGCGTATTACCGCAAAAGTAAAAACGGATTGCGGGACAACATGACCAGTTCGAGCGAGGACATTCATAATTTTCCTCAAGGCAAACACGTCGCTCGTGAGCAAGGCAGAGAATATGAGCTTTATACCAACCAGATGCAGCCGTACTACCGCGCACCGCACATCATCCTCGGTTTCCCGATGCGTTATTATGACCGCAAAGTGAAATCGTGGGAATGGCCCGCGATGTCGGCTTTGCCGGACTTGGCGAACCGCAAGTCGCGTTCGGCTAGAGAGAATCGATTCGGCACTGCAGTGACGGATGGCGTGTTACTCGCGAGTCGCGATGGCGAGACCGTCCGGTTTTGGGAAGAGGCCTTCATGCGGCCCGGACCGAGGACCAAGGAGAGCTGGGTCTACGGCGACAATTTCATCTTTTGGGGGTTGGTCGAAACGGCCTCTCAACTTGGGGACGCACCGAACGAGATCAGCTTCTATTCGACGGAGGGCTATTGGGAAGGAAACGCCACCAAGTTCCGTCGGAGCACACTGCGGCTGGACGGCTTCGTTTCGGCACAGGCGACCTGCGCCGGAGGAGAACTGATCACGAAACCTTTGATCTTCGCGGGCAATGCGCTTTCGCTTAATTTCGAGACCGGCGGTCCCGGAGAACTGAAAGTGGAGTTCCAAAATCCTGACGGAACGCCGATTCCGGGTTTCGCGCTGGCCGACTGCTTCCCGATTTTCGGCGACCATATCGAGTTCCCCGTGTCGTGGAAGGGCAAGGAAACGGACGTAAGCGCGTTGACCGGTCAGCCCGTCCGTATCAGGTTCACGCTCAAAGACGCGGATCTGTATGCGTTTCAGTTTTTAGCGAAATGAACGGAGCCAGTATGAAGAAGGAGAGTGTTGTGCGCGGGCGCGGGCGGGGCGCACTTTTTCACATGTCGTCGGCTCTGCTGATCGGCTTTCCTGTTCTCATGTTGCCACTCGTGGCTCAACCGTCCGCCCCCTTGCAGACGGCTCAACTGTTGGCCGAGGCGCGCGAGCCGGTGCGGATCGTTTGTTTCGGAGACAGCATCACCGGCATTTATTACCACAGCGGCAACAGACGCGCATGGCCGGAGATGCTCGAAATCGCGCTGACCCGTCTTTATCCGAAGGCCTCTCTTGAGGTCATCAACGCCGGGGTCAGCGGGAATACCAGCGCACAGGGGCTGGCGCGCATACAGAGAGATGTTTTGGACCGGAAGCCGCAGTTGGTCGTTGTGATGTTCGGCATGAACGATCTGGCCTACGGAAGCGTCTCGCCGGAACGGGACGCCGCCGAAAAAGCGGCGTTTGTAAATCGGCTCAAAACGATCATAACCCAATGCCGCGCCATCGACGCGGAGGTGATCCTCTGTACGCAGAATCCTATCTGCGCCGAAGCGCTGCCCCGTCGTCCGCCGGAACGCGTGGGCGAGTTCGCCGAACTCATCCGTCGGACGGGTGCAGAGCTCGGCGTGCCGGTCACGGATATCTACACGGAGTGGACAACGTTGCGGAAAACAACCCCCCGCGCATGGCGTCTGCTGATGAGCGAGACCATCCATCCGGCGATGGCCGGACATATGCGTATCGCGGAAGCCGTTGCGAAAACGATTTCCGGCCGCGTCGTCTCGTTATCCGATGTTTTGCCTGAGCAACCGGTCTGCGGCGGTCTCATTGCCCGGCTGAAGGAGGGCAAGCCGGTCAAACTCGCGGTTCCCGCACGTCTTGAGCCTGCCATTCGCGCGATGGTGCTGCGCCGGTTTCCTTCCGCGGCCCTGACAATCATTCCCGTGGCGGAAGAGAAAGCGACGCTGGCGGCGGCCGTCGAAGCGTACAAGAAAGTACGCGACTTAAAACCGGACTTTGTGTTCGTTTCACTTGCGCCGGAGCTGTTGTCGTTCGAAGACGAAGAAAGCTTCATTCGTCAAGTGTCGTGGCTGATTGACGAGTCGCTGCCGTTTTCCGGTCCCGTCTGGACGGCGGTGGGGGTCGATCCGATTCTGTTGACCGCGGGGCTCACGCAGAAGCAGCAGACAGGCCTCGATTTGTTTCGTGACATCGTGCGGGGACACGATTTAGATTGGATCGGTCAACCGGCCGATTCTTCCGGCTCACTTCAGACGGTGCTCAATCAATGGTTTGGAAAGCAGATCGAGGAAAAATGAATAGAAAGAACAAACGACAACAAAAGGGGGTAAATGATGAGCATCGATTCGAAATTGAACAGTACGAAAAGTAAGGAAAAAAAGTTGAATTCCATGTGTTTCTTTGTGGTTTTAACAGTGTGTTGTTCGTGCTTTGCTTTTACACAGGACGTGCCGGTTCGAACACTGGAACTGCCGCCGAGTAAAGACAATCCTCGCAACAGCGAAGGATCATTTGTGTCTCTTAAAGATGGGCGCGTTCTCTTTGTTTACACGCATTTTACAGGCGGGGGGGGCGATCACGATGCGGCTTATCTGGCTGGACGATATTCGTCCGACGGCGGCAGAACGTGGACACAGGAAGACCGAACGGTGGTTGCGAACGAGGGAGGCATGAACGTGATGTCGGTCAGTCTGCTCCGTCTTCAAAGCGATGAACTGGCCCTTTTTTATTTGCTCAAAAACAGTGAACACGACTGCCGCCCGGTCATGCGGTTGTCCCGCGATGAAGGAGAGACATGGGGCTCCCCTGTCCTCTGTGTGACGGATGAGGTCGGCTATTATGTTCTGAATAACGACCGGACCATCCAATTGAAAAACGGTCGTCTGCTTCTGCCTCTCTGCCTGCACTCGGTTCAAGGGGCTGAGAAAATGGATTGGCAGGGGACGCTCATGTGTTATCTGTCTGATGACGACGGAAAGACGTGGCGGCGCAGCAAGACCGCGCAAAAGGGATACGACGCGGCGGGCAAGCGCATCACCACGCAGGAGCCCGGCG
Source organism: uncultured Lentisphaeraceae bacterium (assembly GCA_964612775.1). GTDB lineage: Bacteria > Verrucomicrobiota > Kiritimatiellia > RFP12 > UBA1067 > DAOPZC01. The sequence continues at coordinate 5,327 of CAZTDL010000054.1, read as the reverse complement.
TCGTCGAATTGAAGGACGGGCGCGTGATGATGTTCATTCGCGCAAGCGGCGGATGCCAGTATCTCGCGTATTCCTCGGACGGGGGCGATACGTGGAGCGCGCCCGCTGCCTCGGATATCAAATCCCCCGTCTCGCCCGCCTCGATCAAACGTCTGCCTTCGACGGGCGACTTGCTGCTGGTCTGGAACGATCACGCCCATATTCCGCCGAGTCTCGCCAACCGGCGCGTACCGCTCAGCACGGCGATTTCGAAAGACGACGGCAAAACATGGCAACACGTCAAAGTGCTGGAGGGCAACCCGAAAGGACATTACTGCTATATCGCGGTTTATTCGGTGGACGACTCGGTATTGTTCGGGTACTGCGCAATGTCCGGTCTCGCGCACTCGCGCGTCACGCGCATCCCCGTTTCGTGGCTGTATGGTGATCGGTCGGCCGTGTTTTCCGTTTGTCCGCAGGACGCGTCGGCGATTCGTTTTCACGGGTATTTCAATGACTAAAAGGATTTGCATGCGAAAAAAAGTGTATTCGGCCTCTGTCACGCCTCTGACGGCGGAAGGGGCTTTGGATGTCGGGGGACTCAGTAGAATTTTCGAGCGCAATATCCGACATGGGGTCGACGGGATTTTCATCCTCGGGTCGATGGGCGAGTGGAATCAGTTTTCGGACGCGTTCCGCGACCGGCTGATCGCGGAGAGCGTCGGGATCGTCGCGGGCCGGGTCGAGTTGCTCGTCGGCATCACGGCGCAAACTTTGGACGGGGCGCTGGCGAAGATGCGCCGGGCTTCGGTCTATGCGTTCGACAGCTACGTCTTCATGTTGCCGAAAGCCGGCGAGGTGAAGGACCCGGTGCGGGACGTGCAGACGGTTTTGGACGCGGCCGACCGCCCCGTTTATTTTTACTACTGTCCGCCGAACAACGGTGTCCAGCTGACGCTCGAACAGTTCGAAACGATTTTGTCGCACCCGAATCTGAAGGGGATCAAGAATTCGTCCAGCAGCATGTGGCTGCGACGCGAACTGATTCTTCTGAAACGGGACAAGGGGCTCAAACCCGTTTTGCTGGAAGGGCAGGAGTGGGCGGCCGACGAGGCGCTGATCGTCGGTTGCGACGGCATTCTGTGCGGCATGGGCGCGCTGGGATCGAAACTCATGGTCGGCCTCGCGCGGGCGGTGGACGCCGGCGATGTCGCCGGAGCGGTCCGTTTGCAGAACCGCTTCATTCGGCTTTTTCACGGCGTGTACGGTCCGCATCTTGAAAGTATCTGGGTCGGACAGAAGTACGCGTTGCAGTGCTTGGGGCTGTGCGCATCGGCGTACGCGCGGGCGCAGAACATGGACGCGCTGACGGAAACGCGCAAGCGGGAGATCGAGGCGTGCGTAGAGGCGTTCCGGGGGGAACTGGACTGAGGAGCCAATAGGATGCTGCGATATCGCGAGACGGGTGAATTGCACAGGGACTTCCACGGCAGCATGAACGCCGCCGTGGAATACGTGGGCCGCCGGTACGGACGGGAAGGGCTGCGCACGATTTTCCGGGCGACGGCGCAGCGGGTCTATCGTTCAATCTACGAGAAACTCAAGGTTGGCGACTGGAGCGAACTGGCCGGGCATTGGCGGTACTTTATGGACCGCGAGGGCGCGGTTTATACCCTTGCCGAAACGGAAGAGGCATTGGTGCTCACGGTTCATCGATGTCCCGCCGTCGCGCGTCTGCATGAACTGGGTATGGCCCCGTCGGCGTTTTTCTGCGATCAGACCGTGCTGCTGAATGAGGCCTGGTGCGAGGGAACGCCGTTCGAGGCGGTGACGGAACTTACGGGCGAGGGAAGCTGCGTGCAGACGATTAGGAGACGGATATGATTCCGAGCGATCAGTTTGTGCGTTTCTATAACGAGGTGTTCAAATTCCTCGACGCGCAGGGCGGAGACGCGCTGGCGGACTATTATCGCGTGGTCTCCGCCCAGCAGGAGCAGCACTGCCTTCGGCTGTTCAAGGAGCAGGGGCTTGCCGGCATGAAAGCCTATTGGGACCGCATCGCGGCGGAAGAAAATTGCGACATGACCTGCATCCTTTATCCCGACCGGTTCGAGTTGGTCATGCGCCGCTACCCCAGTCTCAGCAAAGCGCGCGACAACGACGCGGGGGCGTTTCCGCGCTACTGCGATCACTGTCCCGGCTGGGTGATTCCCCTGATCGAAAAAGCAGGCTTCACCTGCGAATACGACATCATCGACCGGTCATTGCCGCAGTGCCGCATGACCGTGCGTCCGGGCCAAGCGAAAAGTCCTTCGCGTGTTATTCTGAGCGGCCAGCGCCGATAAAATATGGCGGACCGTACGTCGGCCTGCCGCTTTTAGGCGGTCCCGGCGGTGATTTTCACTTGAGCCGGTATACCCACGCCTCCTGAAGCAGGACGTGAAGCCGGGCGTATGCTTTGTGCGCCAGACAGGCTTTCGCTTTGTGGGGATACGGTTTCACGGCGGAGAGGGGTAGCGCACCGAGGCCTTTTCTTCCGCACATGCCCTGCCGGGCAGTGCGTTCCCATAAGGGCTGTTCAGAACGAGCACCTAGGTTTTCCAAGATTTCTCTACGCCCGTCGAACACATTTATCAGCCTACTGGGTATCCGAATGCTGTAATAGTAGACTTGCCCTCTCTTGACAAGTCGGCTCATTGGCCCCCCCTTTTGTGTAACAGTAGGGCTGAATGGGGGTGAGGTAATAAGAAACCCGTTGGAGACCAACGGGTTATGAGTGAAATGGTGGAGGCGGGGAGAATTGAACTCCCGTCCGAAACAGATTCCATCCAGCTTCTACGCGCGTGTTCTGTCTTTAAGTCTCGTCAACGGGAATGCCGACAGACAGGCTCACCCGGAGACCAGCAACCACGATTCGTCAAGACACGGGCGCCCGGCTACTCGGCCCCCGGCAGGATCTGCTAGTCGTCGCTTCCCCGCTTAGCAGACATTGGCGGTTCCGCGTCGAGCCTAATTAATTAGGCTGCGAGTGCGAAGTTGTTGTTCGCAGTTAGGGTTTTTCCCGTTTTTTTACGAGGCCAACAGGAGTCCTCGGCGCGCAACCGGATTTCCACGTGTCCCGTCGAAACCAGTCGCCCCCTTAAAAAGAGTGAAATCATTATCGCATAAACGGTCGGATTGTAAATGGCCATTTTTAGAGAGCCCGGTTTCAGAGGCGCGCGCGCGTTTCTACGCCGATGCGGGGACGTGCCGGCTCGACACAGAACGCCGTCTTTTCATCCCTTTACTTGTCGGCAAGTTGCGCCTTGATCCAGCAGAAGATCGTGTCGCCGATTTGCCGGTAGCCTTCAGCCGCCGGATGAACACCGTTGTTCAGGCGGTTTCCTTCCGCCTTGGTTTCGGCGTTCCAAGGGGCGTTGAGCATCGGGTAGTTGCGTTGGCAGTCGAGATTGACGTTGGCGGGAATGAGATAGATGTTTTCCGCCTCGCGGCCGCCGTATTTTTCCGTCATCCGCTCAACCACCCGCTGCTGGTTGCGCTTGTATTGCCACCGGGTCAGACCGCACGCGTAATTCGCGCCGAAACCGTCCTGAGTGCCGGCGGGAGGCACGGGCAGCAACGCTCCGATCTTTGTCTCTTTGCGGGTTTGACGGATCATTTCGATCAGCCGGTCATAGTGTTTGAACATGGTGTCGATGCTGGCTTCAATGGTTTCGTCCCGGGCCCCCATGTTGTCGTTGCACCCCAGAAGAAGGGTCACGAAATCGGGGCCTTTGCCGCCGTTGAACGCTTGGCAGTAACGGGCGAAATCGAGCTTGGCTTTGCCCTGTGCGTCGGGATACAGGAACGGACTGCCGCTGGCATTCCATACCCGCCAATCGACGGTTCCCGCCGGGCGCGGTTCCGCCTTGTAATATGTTGCGAAGCGTTGCGCGGTCCAGCCTCCATACCCTTCGATACGGACGCTTGGGATGTTCTCGTCGGGGGCGTGGCCGACCAGCGTGATTTGGGGGTTGCCGCCGGTCTTGCACAGTTCCAACAGGTGTGCCGGGTAGACGGCCGCATGCGTCAGGCTGTCGCCGATCGTTAGGACCGTGACCGGCCTGCCTGCCCCCGCGTTTTTCGGAACAACCTGCAGGAGCGATTCCGCACGGGCGACGATTCCGTTCGTCGCGTCTTTCACTTCGATCACAAACGGGAACCGTCCGGTATCCTGTTCGGTCGGGACAAAGGTCCAGCGCTCGACCTGTTGTTTTCCTTTGCCGCAGGTGACGTCGAACACGTAGTTTGCCGGGTTGAGAGTAAGGCCGATGTTGTCGAAACACACGTTCATCTCGATGCCCGGCACGGCGTAAATGCAAGGCGGCAGCAGAAGCCGGATGGTTCCCGGAATCGATGTTAAACCTTGCTGGGCGGAGGTTGCGGGCTGTGCAAACGAGGCTGCGCACGATAGCGCCACGGCCACGCCTGTCAGCGGGCGACGGAGCGTTTTTAAGAGACGGACTGCCGTTTGATGCATTGCGTTTTTTTCCCTGTCTTGCGGTCTTGATCCGTCATTGTTTTGACGTTCTCGCGTATGATCGGAGTCAAGTCGGAGCCTTGCGTCAGAAAAGAGGTCGATCAAGCGTCCATCGCGCGAAAGAGTAAAAAAGAATAACCCTTTTTTCAGGGGTGAAGCAACTCAAATGAAGCGTGCCTGAAACCTTGCCTGCCGCAGGCTCGGGACGGGGTCTTGAAGAGCGTTTAACGCCTGTGGTACAGTTCCATAAACAAAGGAATACGGCCATGTCATTCTTGCGCAGAAGGGAAACCGTCCGATATGAGTCATAGAATGTTCCTGCTGTCGGGTTTGCTGATGTGGAACGGCTTTCACATCCGGGCGGAGGTGATCGCCGTCGAGGCGGACGTTTGCGTGTACGCGGCTACGCCGTCGGGGATATTGGCGGCCGTGGCGGTGAAGCGCGAGGGGCGTTCCGTCGTGATCGTCGAGCCGAGCCGTTGGGTGGGTGGCGTGTTGGGCGCGGGGCTCAAGCCCATGCAGGATTGCCCCAACTACAACGCGACCGGCGGACTGACGAAAGAACTGCTGCGGACGCTGGGCCGCCCGGACTGGCAGGATGGCGAAGTGGGCGATGGCAAGGCCGCGCTTGCGAAGATGAGCCCGAAGGCCGTGCGTGAGGATTTCGCGGCGCTTTTGGAGAAATGGGGGGTGCGTGTGATCCGCGACCACCGCATCGCACGGTGCGATAAAAACGGGGCGGTGCTTGATGCGGCGGTGTTCGACCGCGCGCCGTTCGATGCGCTGGGCTGTCCGGTCGCGGCACCCGCCGAGCGCGGTTGTCTGCGGG
>CAZTDL010000053.1:0-12887 GCA_964612775.1 uncultured Lentisphaeraceae bacterium | reverse complement strand
GTAACCAGCGTGTAAAGATTTGGCGCATCCGGTGACCAGAGGTTAGGATGCGGAACCGATATTTCGCCCGTAGCCGTGCCGTTTTCGTCTGTGCCCCATGCAACGTCCCGCCGCAGCGATGCCGCACAAACGCCTTTCGCGTCAAGCAGCCGCCATTCCACACGGCAGGAAGGGTTGGGGAGCACGCCGCTCCCGGAAGCCTGGACAAGCGTCTGGACCGCGACGGAAGCGGACTCGCGGCCTGCCTTGAGCGTCCGGAAAAAAACACCGTCCGGCACCATGTGCAGAGGGGCTTTCGTGATGAGCCAGACGTGGCGGTAGATGCCTGCGCCCTCGTACCACCACCCCTCGGAATCCGTGGCGTTCACCCGCACGGTGATGAGGTTGTTCGTCGAGCCGTATTGCACGGTATCCGTCACATCGAAGCGGCGGCCGATATAGCCGCTGTCGTTGCGCCCGAGGTAGCAGCCGTTCATCCAGAACTGCGTGTCGCGAAAAACGCCGTCGAACTGCAGGTAAAGACGTTTCCCGTCCAAAGAGGTCGGCACCGCAAACGCCTTGCGGTACCAACCGATGCTGTTGGTAGGATACGCATGGCCGAGCGCCTTGTTGCCGTTGCTTCCGTTTGCGGCGAAGGGCAGGACGACAGCCCAGTCGTGCGGAAGATTTACGCGCTGAACACCCTGCGTACAACCTGCGACCGTGTACTGGCCGTTGTTGTTTCCGGCCGATCCCAGTCCGACTTTTGCATAGCAGATGGGAAAATCGCGCAACATGAAATCCCAGCCCGCGTCAATGCACTGCTTCCCTGCAAAAACCGGCAACGTCGCAGCCAACAAACAGCCCAATGCTGAGATCCATTGTCGTGCCGACATAAACAAGACGCCTCCCTTTTTAACTTGCTTTGCGCGTTTCCTTCAGATGCTGAGAGGCAGGTAATTTGACATGCGGACGGGGTGCCGTCAAGGGGAAACAGGCCGGTGGATTATCCGGTGTTCGTTTTTTTGATAGAGAAAAGACCGCAAATCTGACTTGTCCAAAAAAAGAACAGCCTGTAAAGTGTCTGACATAAACGGGGTTCATTTTTGCAGGAGTGCGATATGAAAAACCTTGCCTTGATCATGGCGGTGCGGTTGGTGTCGACGACGGTACCCTTAAACGCGAAAAAAGGATTCGTCTCATGAAATACATTCTTGCAACTGTGGTGGCGGCATCGTCTTTGACGATTCGTGCTGACCACATCGAACGGTTGGAGGATCAGGTTCTCCGCCTTTTCACTGTCGTCCAGAGTTCTCGCCAGGCGCTCAAGAACAAGTGTGTGGATGGTTCGCCGCTTAAGGTCGCGGGAAAAACCTATGAACAGGGAGTCGGGGTCAACGGTCCCGTGTCCGGCGACTTCGTCCCGCTCCGCGGCGGCCTTTCATTCGAGACCAAAGTCGGCATCGACGACGCTTCGCCCAAGCAGTCCACGGCGGTGTTCAACATCTACGCCGACGGCCGTCTTGCCGCCTCTTCGGGGCCGATGAAGCATGGCGAGACGGTGAAGATTCTGAAGGTCGACCTCGAAGACGTCGATGTGCTGACGCTCGAGGTCGCGGGCACGACAGGCTTCGAATATCAGACATTTGGCATGCCCTCTTGCTTCTGCGACTGGATCGACGCCGTGTTTACGATGAAGGACGGTCACTCACTCACACTGAGCACATGGGAGGTGTCGCCGCAACTCGGTGTGCTCACCCCGAAGAGCGATGGCCAGCCGCGTGTGAACGGTCCGTCGCTTTTCGGCGTCCGACCGGGAAATCCGCTGCTCTATCACGTGCCGGTCAGCGGCGAGCATCCGATCGAGGTTACGGTCGAGGGACTGCCCGCAGGCACACGCTACGATGCGAAGCTTGCGATGCTCCTCGGAACCGCGCCTTCGGTTAAAGGCGACTATCCGCTCGTCATCAAGGCGAAGAACGCGAAGGGCGTGGCGGAGAAAAAGTTCCGGCTCGTTGTCGGCGACAAACTGGCGCTCACCCCGCCGATGGGTTGGAACAGTTGGAACGGGTTCGCAACCGGAATCACCGACGCCATTTGCCGTCGGCAGGCAGAGGCCATGGTCTCGAACGGACTTGCGGACCACGGCTGGCAGTACGTCGTCGTGGACGACGGCTGGGAACGCAATGCTACGAAGGGCAAGGCCGACCCGGTATTCGCAGGCCCTGCGCGTGACGCCGACGGACGCGTTCTCACCAACACGCGGTTCCCCGACATGAAGGCGATGGCGGACTACATCCATTCGCTTGGACTCAAAGCGGGACTTTACTCCTCGCCTGGTCCGACGACCTGCGGCGGCTACGAGGGCGGATGGATGCACGAGATCACGGATGCGCGCACGTACGCCGACTGGGGCTACGACTACCTGAAATACGACTATTGCTCCTATGGGACGGTCGATTTCGGCCCGCGCGTTGATAGCGAACTCCTGCCGTGGCTGATGATGGGCTCGGCGCTCCGCGGCACCGGCCGCGACATCGTCTACTCGCTTTCGGTCGGCACCCCCGACATCGCCAAGGTCGGCGGCGCCGTCGGTGCCAACTGTTGGCGCATCAGCGGCGACATGTACAACACTTGGATGGTGGTTCGAAGGTCTATCGACGTGATGCGGCATGTCTGGTACTACACCCGTCCCGGCGAATGGTGCGATCCCGACATGCTGGTCATCCGGGACAAGCTCCATGCCGCGCCGCGCTTCACCGCCAACGAACAGTACACCCACTATTCGCTCTGGTGCCTCTTCGCCGCGCCGATGATGATCGGTTCAGACCTCACCAAACTCAACGATTTCACCTACGGCCTCTACTGTAACGACGAGGTGAATGACGTCAATCAGGACGAACTCGGCCTTGCTGCGGCGCTCGTACAGACACCCGAAGGCGGCGAGGTATGGGCAAAGCCGATGTCCGACGGTTCGGTTGCCGCAGGCGTTTTCAACCGCAACTACCGTCCGGGCAAGGTCAAGATGTGTTTCAAAAAGCTCGGCATGCGCGGCCAATGGCGCGTGCGCGATCTCTGGCGTCAGCGCGACGAGGGCGTATTTGAAAACTGCTACAAACCGGAGATCCTCGGGCATGCCACGCAGCTTGTCCGCATCTGGCCGGCGGAGGGCGCTTCATTTGGACCGGGTGTCAACGACATCCGCGACTTCGCTTGGAAACGCTATGTCGAGATGAAACGTCCGGTTGATCCCGACAGCGCGGCAAAACCTGCCCCATGCGGCGATTGTCCGGAAAGCCGAAAAGCCGCGCGATAACGCCTTTGTTATTTGCACAAGCGGCGCTACACCTATCCGTCCAAAGGATCAGTACGTTTTTTTGATAGAGAAAATACCGCAAATCTGACTTCCGAGAAAAGAAATCAAAACGTATCATCACGAAACAATGGATGATGAAATAAAACACGCAGGAGGAGGAGACAAGATGAAACACGCTTTTGTGTCAGCGCTGGCCCGCATGGGAACATCAGGCGTTCTGTTTCTTTCAATCATCGTGTTGGGCGGAGAGCGGGTTGTCGGCAACACGACATCGCCGGTCTTGGTGGATACGTCTCCGAATACGACCCGGCGATGGATGACGATATACACCCATGACGTCCCGTTGTCATGGGATTGGCAGGAGGGGGCATCGTCAGCGACGCTGTCGATCATAGGATTGAACGAAACGGTAACGACAAACTTCTCGGGCGTCACCTCGAACTTTCTCTGGCGAGCGTTCGCAGCCGAAAGGCCGACCCGTGAAGACGTATACGATCTGACCCTTACGTTCTATACGAACGGCACGCTGACGGTTGGGGCTTTGACCTCGCGATTGGCTGTCGTGGCGGGCGCGTTCGGCGCGGTGACGATAAATACCGGGGCGGAAAATAAAGCGTGGGGAAAAGTCACGGGCAACGTGTTGATCCCCTATGACGCATACTGGACAAATAGCACGGCGAATGCGGTCTCAGGCCAATTGGTGATCGCGAAATCGGAAGGCGCGACGCAAACTAACGCGTTGGCGGGCACGTCCGGCTACTTCGGCTGGAAATTCATGCAGAGTGATTGGGGATACGGGACATTCGGCCTGTTCTTAACGTTCCCCGGTACGGACGGGGAGTGGAACGCCATGCTGACGCGTCTGCCGAGCGGCACGATGATCAGGCTGCAGTAAGGGGATTTCGAAACTGGAGAACATGGATGCCAATCACATCAAGTCGGTTCACGTCTACAACGGGAAAGAGAGAAAAGGGAATGAGAACAATGATCGAACGGATGGCGTGGGGATTTTTCGCGGGTGTTTTCGCATTCGGCGCGTTTGCGGCCGATCCCGCGATCAGCCAGGTGACGGTACGGCAGCGCTGGCCGTGGAGCAAACTGGTGGACATCGATTACCTGCTGACCGCCGAAGTCGGACAGAAGATGGACATATCGCTGACGGCGTATGACGGTCAGACCGAACTCACGATTCCTGCCGGGTCATTGACCGGCGACCTCTACGACGTCGGCCCCGGCCCGCGCCGCATCGTCTGGGATCCGACGGTAACCGCGTACACGAATAACGAAGCCTTGACGCAGTTTAATGTGGCGCTTGCGGTCTCAACCCCGCCTCTCTATATGATCGTGGACCTGACCAAGGCGGCGGGCGCGACCGGACAGATCGAATATGTCTATGAGGCGGATCTCACAAACGGCCTCTGGGGTGCGTGGGTGAGAAATCCGGTAACCAACAGCGGAACCGTTGTCGAGTCCGTCATTTGGACCGGCGTCACAACCAACGACGTCTACAAAACAAACAAGCTCGTTCTTCGCCGCGTTCACGCGGGCACGTTCGGTTTTGGTCCCAGTGCGATTTCAACAACTTTGACGAAAGGTTATTATGCGGGAGTATTCGAGGTCACGGAAGCGCAGTGGGATAAAATTATGAACGGAAGCAGCACCTCCACAAAACCAAAGAATAATATTCCGTATAACGTTCTGCGAGGAGCGATAAGCGATGTCCCGTCCGTCAACTGGCCGACAACGAAAAGTGTGGTAACGTTTGCCAGTTTTGCGGGTCAGATCCGGTCGAAAACCGGGCTGACAACCTTCGATCTTCCCACATGTGCCCAATGGGAATATCTCTGTCGGGCGGGAACAACGTCGTATTTCTATGACGGGGTATCCGTCTCTGCGACCGATACAAACATCCTGAACCGCTTGGCATGGTGGACCGGGAACGGCAGCGTAAGCCACATCGTCGGCGAAAAAGAGCCGAACGCGTGGGGATTTTACGATACGCTCGGCAATGAGTTGGAGTCGTGTTTGGATTGGAGCGGTGGCGTTATCACGGGCGTTTCGGATCCGGCAGGGCCGACGACCGGCACGCTGCGTCAGTTAAGGGGCGGATGCTACGGTTCCCCGACGGCGGATTATTGCAGCGTAACGGCGACGGGTAACGCTGCGGCACCTGACTCCGGTTCCGGCTATCGCGGATTTCGTCTTGTGCTGACGCTGCCTTATTGAACGAGGCATTCACGTAACGTCGGAAAAAAGAAAAAACCGCTTCTGTATTGCGGGCCTTCCCAGACAAAGTATGATAAACGAATATCGGCCAGCCGGGGTTAAAGCGAAGGAGAGGACATAGAACAATGAAGCGAACGGTCATGATCATGGTCTGCGCGGGATCGATGTGTGCCAGTCAAGCGCTCACGCAAGAGTTCCAAAGAGTCCTGTTTCTCGGGAACAGCATCACGCTGCACGGCCCAATGCCCAGCATCGGCTGGACCAACAACTGGGGCATGGCGGCAAGCGTACCGGAGAAAGACTGTGTACACCTGATCGTCCAAGGACTCCGAAAAAAAGACGGGGACTTGCCGAACATTCTCATCAAAAACATTGCGGGGTTCGAGCGGCGGTACACCACTTACGACACGTCGGCGCTGGTGAAGGAGGTCCGGATGTTCAACCCCGATCTGATTCTGGTAGCGATTGGCGAGAACGTGCGGTGGCTGGGCACGGATGTCTCGAAGCACATCAAGGATGCGGGCGTTTTTAATTCAGACCAGCCCGGAGGGACCGTCGACGCGAAGGTGCAGCCGTTGAGCGTCGGCGAGGCCAGCTTACAGTTTAAGGACGCTCTGGTTAAACTGCTGAACGACATCCGTGCGGAACGTTCCCCCGCCCTCTTTGTGCGCGGCTGCTTCTTCACGGACGCAGTGAAAAACGCCGCGCTCAAACAGGCCTGCGAGTCGGTCGGAGGCACGTTCGTCAACTTGGACGGACTTGACAAAGACGAGTCCAACCTCGCCCGTTCGGAACGGCTGTACAAGCATGCGGGCGTGGGCGCCCATCCCGGCGACAGGGGTATGCGGGCGATCGCCGACGCGTTTCTCGGCGCACTCGGACGAGGCGGTGCGGCAACGTCAACTTCCGATGAGAGGCTAGCCGTTGCCCAGATGCCGTCCGGCGAGGCGGTCTGCGGCGATTATCGGCTCAGAGTCAACACCCGCGACGTTCCCGTCTACTCCTGCCGGGTTTCCGCGATGCCGTTCAATCAGATCTGGCCCGGCTATCAGCGGCCGCTCGATCAGACGGAGCTTTCCGGTTTCGCCTATTGGGAGATGAAAGGCGACGCCGAGGTCAGCATCGATTGCGGAACCGAAGTTCAAACGGCTGTCGTCCGTCCTTCCGCACGGGGCATTGTGACGAAAATCGACGGCCATCGGATCGCATTCTCGCTGAAAAAGCCCGGACCCGTCGTCGTTGAAATCAACGACAAGCACCACGTTCTTCATCTGTTCCCGTCTGCCATGAGAACCGCGAAGGTCGACCCCGCCCGGCCCGGACTGCGCTACTTCGGGCCGGGCATTCACCGGCCGGGAATCATACGGCCCAAGAGCGGCGAGTCGGTCTACATCGACGCCGGCGCCGTGGTCTACGGCGGAATCCTGTGCGAGGACGTGTGCGACGTCACGATCTCCGGCCGCGGCATTCTTGACGCCGGCGTTCTTGAACGGGGCAACACGAACACCCCTTCACTCAACAACCTTCGCTTGGTTCGCAGCCGCAATATTAAAGTGGACGGCATCATCCTCCGCGATTCCAATAACTTCGGATGCGATATGCGGACGTGCGAGAACGTCACCGTTTCGAATCTCAGTCTGATCGGCTTCTGGCGTTACAATTCTGACGGGATCGATGCCTGCAACTGTAAGAACATTCTGGTTCAGAACTGCTTTGTCCGTTCTTTCGATGACAGTCTTGTCGTCAAGGGCTTGTGGCCGCAGCGCGAACATCCGACCGACAACATCCGCTTCGAGGGCTGCGTCGTCTGGTGCGACTGGGGTAGCGGAATGGAGATCGGGGCGAGTACCGCAGGCGCGGAGATGAAAAATATCGTTTTCGAGAATTGCGATATCATCGATACCAAAGGGAAAGCCATCAGCATCTCGCACAGCGGCAACGCTTGGCTGCACGACGTCCGATATGAGAATATCCGTATTGAACTCGGAGACGCCTATGACGGCCCCAGGATCCAAAAAGACAAAAACGAGCGATTCGTCCCGAAGAAGGACGACCCGTTCTATCCGTCGCTGCTGGGTCTTGGCATCCGCAAAACGATCTATATCGATAACGACGAACGGGGAAGAGCCTCCGACATCGCGTTTAAAAATATCCATGTCCGATGCGCCCGCACGCCATCGTCATCAATTTCGGGTTTTGATGAAGAGCATGGTTTCAAAGGCGTCTTGATCGAAAACCTGCGGTTCAACGATCAGCCTCCCGTCGAGAACGCGGCCCAAATGAAATTGCGTATCGGCAAGTTTGTGGACGGTGTGCAAATCGTTCCGAACCGCGAAGAGGAGGAAACGGAATGAATCCGTTCTATCATCACAACAGACATTTTTTCAGCCTTTGTGCCGCGTGTGTCGCCGGCAGTCTCCATGCGGAGATGCAGACGCCGATGGTTCTTGAGAACGACGTCCTGCGGATTTCGTTCACGGCCGATCCGCAAGCGGGAACCGGCGCGCGCTTCGACATCTTCGACAAACGGGCCAAACGCCTCTGGAAACAGGAGGATACCGACATCAAAACCTCCGAATTTCACCTGTCAAAGAATACCGCCTCATTCAATCTGCGATTCCCCGGCCATCCGCAAGAATTCCGTGCGGCGATTCATCTTGATCCGGACAAGCCGGAAGTCGTCGCCGAGCTTCTTGTACCCGCCGAGACGGAGATCCGATCACCGATCTTCTTCCCGTCCGCCTTTGAATCCGCGACAGGCGACAGGCTCATCGTGCCCATCGGCGAAGGCATCTCGTATCCTGCGGACGTTTCCGATCCGCCGTTCGGCGTACGCTCATATTATACCGGACACGGCATCACGATGGCGTTTTTCGCGGCGATGGAAGACCGGATTCTGCCCTCTGGAGAAATGACCGGCGGCGCGGCTTATATGGCAATCTGCGAAACGCCCGACAACTCCGGCATTGAACTGCTGCGTACCGCTACCGGCAAGAAACGGCTGACCGTCCGACAAGTGTGGGGTGCAAGCCGCGGTCAGTTCGGTTACGTCCGGCGTGTCCGGTTCGTTTTTTTTGACGGCGGAGGGCACGTGGCCATTTGCAAGCGCTACCGCAGCCATGCGCAGAAACAGGGCCTTATCGTGCCGTTCTCGGAGAAGATCAAGCGGAATCCCGCACGACGCCAAAATCTCGAGAAACTGTTCGGCGCGGCCAACGTTTGGGTGCTCTCGGGGGAATTCCGCAGCGAGTATAAGAATCTGTACGATGAGGCGACCGGAAATTACCGGCCGTCGCCCGAAACGAAACGGTTTATGGATAATCAGCTCGCAATCTATCGGGACATGCGCACCAACGGCATGGACCGGTTGCTGATCGGCGCGGGCGCGGACGCCGAACACGTGAAAGCCATCAACACCATCGACGGCGCGCTGTCCAGCCGCTACGACATCTATCAGGACGTCATGGACCCGGCGCAGTACGGCAACCTCACCGCCGTTAAAAACGAATGGCCCAAGGAGGCCTTTCCGCAGGATTTGCGCATCGACCGCGACGGCTCCCCGGCCAAAGGCTGGCAGGTCCCGCTGAAAAACCCGGTCATTCTGAACGGGAAGACGAACGCCTGGATCAGTTGTACGCAGTTGTGCGACCGCCAGGCGTTGCCCTACGCGCGGAAGCGTATCGCCGAGGAACTGAAGACGAAACGCTACACGTGCCGGTTCATCGACGTCACGGCGTGTTCAACATGGTCGGAATGCTGGTCTCCGGCGCACCCGACCACACGCTCGGAGAGCCGCGCGTTCAAGGCGGATTTGCTGGCCTTGCCCGGTAGAGAATTCAACCTGATTCTCGGGTCAGAAACCGGGCATGAGGCCTTCGTACCGGTATGCGATTACTTCGAAGGCATGATGAGCCTCATCGTCTGCCGCGTTCCCGACGCGGGGCGTAATATGGCCAAGATCTGGGACGAAGTGCCTCCCGCGGTCGCCAAGTACCAGACGGGCGAGGCCTACCGTCTGCCGCTGTTCGAACTCGTCTACCACGACTGCGTCGTCTCCTATTGGTACTGGGGCGACTACAGCAACAAACTGCCGGCCCTTTGGGGCAAGCGGGATCTTTTCAACGCGCTGTACGGCGTGCCGCCGATGTACGTCGTGCGACCCGATAATTGGACGGACTTCCGCGGAAAGATCTTCGCCAGCTACCGCGTCGCCGGGCCGGTCTCGAAGCTCACGGCTCAGGCCGAAATGACCGGCCACCGGATCCTGACCGCCGACCGGAGTGTGCAGCAAACCGCCTTTGCGAACGGCATCCGCGTGACGGTCAATTTCGGCGCGGATGATTACGCCATGGGTGACGGAAGCCTTCTGAAAGCCGGTCGGTCCAAGATCGAAAAGGCCCATTAAATAAACCGCGTGAGGATGTCGTCACGCGGGACAAACGCTGCCGCGGCGTGCGGACCTTCAGTAACAGGGCCCGTCGGCATGCGGATAACCGACCCCGCGTCCTGTAAAAAGCCGCGTTCCCCTACTCGTTCAGATAAGCCTCAAGGCGACCGGCGACAGAGGGGTAGCGCCCCCCTTTCAAAGCCGCATGCATTTCGGTCAGAGAGGCCTTGACGGCATCCCGCAAGTCCGGAGCAAACGTCTGATAGGCTTGACATGGCGCGATCAGCCGCAACGTCGTATACTCGCTGACCGAGGCAAGTTTAATGACCGTATCGGTCAGCCAATTCAAGCCGCGCGCGGTCCAGATCTGAGCGTTATTCAGCGAAAGCGGAACATACAGCGAGCGACTCAGTCCCGGGTGGCTGCGTGAGAATGTGGGACGCCGCTCCTCTTCCGCAACCGCATCGAACACCTCTTCGCGAGAAGACAGCCCGATGACTTGCAGATAGCCGAGATAACCGCCCAGCGTCTTCCGCAGCGACTCGCCTTCCCTCGATAAGATGGCGCGCCGGTCGGCATGTTTGCTTTGCCAAAGAGCCGCAAGCGCGTTCAGGCGGTCCGTAATGTTGACCGCTTTGTCCAAATGCTCTTCAAGAGCCACATGCGCGGCTTGCGAATCAAGCCCGACGAGCAACTGGAAATAGGCGTTCTTGAGGAAACGCCGCTCAATCGCGGCGGGCAAGCCCAAGGTGATCATTTTGTTATCGAGCGCGTGGAGCGCGTTAAAGATCATGGTTTCTCCGCAACTCCGTGCGGTTGCCCGCATGATGCGTTGCCGCACCGAATAATTCTCACGCACATACGACAGCAAGGTACGGTCGACCGGTTGTTCATCGATCTTCAGCAAATACCCCTTGATGCCTTCAGAAAGCTTGGCATCGAGGATCAGATGGCGATACATTTCCAGCCACTGCGGCGAAAGAAAGGCGATCGGACTTGCCAGCAGACGGGCGCGTTCAAGATCCGTGAGGCGCCGCATCGCCTCCACGCGGTTGAAAAGGTTTCCGTCACGCTTGACCTGCACGATCAACTGCTCCGGCGTGGCGGAAAGGTCGGAACAGGTGCCATAGAACCCCGCATCGCGATTAACGGAAAGAAAAGCGGGCTGCGGCACGCCGGCGAGAACGATCTCGGCCTCAGAAGACTCCAGTTTGATCGTTTGCGCGGTGCCCGGTATGTCGTGGCCCGCCGCGTCGACCGCCGCGAACGAGAACGGCAACGTAAACACGCCGCCGGTTCCGACGCGCGTTTGATTCAGCGTCAGCCGCAGTTCGCGGCTCGCGGCCTCATAGGCGTACCGCACGGCGACTTGCGGGTAGCCGATGGTATAAAGCCACTCGCGTCTGAATCCATCGAGTTTCTGCCCGGAAGCCTCTTCGAAACAGGCAAGAAACTGCCGGGTATTGGCATTGCCGCCGTTATAACGAGAAAAGTAGAGGCGCGAACCGGCCTCGTAAGCCTCGTTGCCCAAGAGTTGGCGCAGCATGTTAAGCACTTCCGGCGCTTTCACATAGGTCACGCCGTCAACGAGCTCATCGGGATCATTGAACCCCTCGCGCACAATCTGACCGAACTTGCCGGTATCCTCGACGGCGAGAGGGCCGCACCCCGGCGCACGCATGGCATCCGCTTCGCGCAGACGCATAAAAGCGGGATCAAAGACCGAGGCGGTGAACTGCCGCTCGATGTCCACGGTGAAAGCCTCATTCAGCCACATATCGAAAGGCGACTGCATGGTGACCCCGCTGCCGCAGTGATTATGCTCATATTCGTGAACAATCACACCGTGCGCATAAATGAGCCGCGCATCGCCCGTGGTCTCGTCGATCAGCGCCGCCTCGGTGATGATCGTGGTGTTGCCGACATTTTCCATGCCGCCATAATTGGATTTCTCCATGCAAATGGTGCGGTAGGTATCATACGGATAGACATACCCCAACCGCTGATGCTGCCACAGAATGCTGCGCTTGAGGATCTGCATGGGGATCCGCGCACCATCGGCCTTGCCGGGCGGCACAAGATACTCGAGACCAATGCGTCGGCCATCGGGATAACGAACCTCGTCCGCCAGCACATCCCACGTCCCCGCACAGGCGAGAAAAAGATACGGCGCCATGGGAAAACGATTCACAAAGGTAATAACTTGGCGGAACGGCGTGCCCGGCTTGGGCACAGGCCGTCCATCCGGATTAGCCGTCCGGTCAATATCGCCATTGGAAATCAGATGCGTATACCGTATATCGCCTTCAAGCGTCGTCCGAAACGTGCACTTGGCGGTACAGTCGTCGATCACCGGCAGAATACATTGGAACCCCCACTGCTGACACTGCGACATATATTGCTGCGGAGCGCCCGGCGGAGTGACGTCGCGATAAAGGCCTTCGAAAAGAATATCTGAGGGGATACTGCGGCAGCGCGTAAACACGCGAAGCGTCTCGCCGGCAGCCAGCTGCCGCGCCAGAGGAATCACAAGTTTGTGCCGGGTTGTATCCATTGAAAAAGCACAGGCATGGAAATCCCCGAGCGACACCGGCGGCGGAACAGGATGCTCACGCCCCGCGCCATGGACGCACCTCAGCGCGATTCCGATCGATGCCATAGACACCTCAAGCACCTCAATGTTCCGAGCGTCGAGTTCAAGGGTCGCCAAGGGTTCACGCGCCGTGAGCAGAAGCGTTGCGGAACTCTCCACATGGGTCTCAAAAAAAGAGATCGAGACCTCCATATGGGTCAATTGCACCGGCGGCAGTTTAAAATCGGCGCGATTAAAGCGAAAAGACATAGTGATTCTCCTGAATGCGTTGACCTGCATTATAAAAATTATCGCCCAGGCCGTAAACAGTTATCGGTAGCGACTGCAAAACACGGGCGCATCCTATCTCTCGGGAACTGGTATAGTACTCGTGTTTTCTGGAGTGG
>CAZTDL010000052.1:0-13037 GCA_964612775.1 uncultured Lentisphaeraceae bacterium | reverse complement strand
CACCCACCCCTGTCAAACCGACACGCACAGGTCAGTGAAACGGGGATGCGACCGATAAGGACGGTTCTTTGATCTCACGCAAAAGCGAGGGACGGCTCATCTTGTCATCTTCACCCGTTCTGATCGGTCCCCTTTCCATTTTCGTCTTTTCGGGCTCACCCAAATCCTTTAATCTATACGCATGAGTGAAATCCCTCCCAAGCAATCGCCCGACCTATCGTCCTATGAGACGCCAGAAAACGGCAGTGGATTGGTCGCCATGTACACTGCGGCTTCGCATGCCAACGCGGAATCGTTTCCCGTGCTGAAAGCGTTTCAGGACTATATTGAGGCCGAACGCGCGCAGGCGCGGAAACGCGTGATGCAGCTTTCCGTCTTTTACGCGGTCCTCATGGGCGTCGTCGTTACCGGCTTCCTGACGGCCGGCATTTTCATGTTGCGCAACATGTCCGATGTCCAAACCAAACTGCTTGATGTCGCACTGGCCAACAAGATTGCGCCCGTCCCCCAGCCGACGACGCCGACCACGATTGTTCAGTCGTCGCCCGCTTTTGAAGAGTCCGTCAAACAGATGACACGCGTCACATCCGAACTGCAATCCAGCATGGACAAAAAGCTGGATGGCGTGAACGAGCTCACTTCAAAAGTCCATGAGAAGGTCGCGTCCCAAGACAGTGAGCTCGCGAAACTGCGTTCGGAACTGCATCAGATGCAGGAGCAGAGCACCAAGCTCAATAACGAATTGAATACCATGAAGACCGAGACCCGGAAAGCGGCCATGACAACAGCCCTTCCGGCTCCGGTTGTCGCGTCTAATCAACAGCCCGTGAACGCGCCAATCATCGCGCCCGCGCCAACCGTGGCGATCGCGCCGACTGCGGTTGTTGCCCCGGTTTCAGCTCAGATGCCAGCGTCCGTGTCAGCCAAAGTCAAGCCGCCGGCGCAAGACCCGCGATTCCCCCCCGCCGTGAAAGACCCGCCCGTGAAACCTGTCGATGTCACCCCGCCGGCTCCGCCGCCGGGCATGATGGCGATGGCCATTCCGCTCAAAACCAAGCATGTCGGCACGGTCCCTTGGCGTGTGCTGATTCCTGAATAAGGCGTTATGGGTTCTCTCGTTCTTTTTGTCTGTACAGGCAACACCTGTCGGAGTCCAATGGCCGAGGTATTGCTTCGTATGGCGTTGCCGCCACGCTCTTCTTGGTGTGTGGCGTCTGCCGGACTGGCGGTATGTCAGGGCGGCCGTGCATCCGAGGTTGCGAGTTCGGCCATCGCCGAGGTGGGCGGGGATCTGAGCAGACATCGCAGCCGACCTGTCACAGAGGAGTTGGTTCAAGAAGCGGCCGCCATCATCGCCATGACAAGTGACCATGCGCAGCAACTCATCACGCGCTATCCATCTGTCCGTGATAAACTTTTTCTATTACGCTCATTTGACCCCCATTCACCCGCGCAGAGCAATATCGCAGACCCGTTCTGCGGCAGTCTTGCCGACTATCGCGAGTGTCGCGATTTGATTCGCCAAGCCATTCCCGGCCTAGCCGACTATCTTACGCAGGCGGATCAGACGATCCGCTGATATAAACGAAAGGAAAAAACGCATGGTCATCGACACCCTTGAAAACTGCAGCCGTTACGAGAGCCTGCATCCGCGCTTCAAAGCCGCCTTTGATTTTCTTAAGAGGGCGGAAGCCGAGAACGTCCCCATCGGACGGATTGATCTGGACGGCAACACGCTTTACGCCTTGACCCAAGAGTACGACACCAAGCCCATCCACGACGGCAAGCTTGAGGCGCACAGAAAGTACATCGATATTCAGTTTATTCTTGAAGGTGAAGAGTTCATTGGATATGCACCCTTAAAAAATCAAAAGCCAGCAACAGCTTTTGACGCCGCGAAAGACATTGGCTTCTACGACGGCGAGGCTTGGTTCACCCTGTTGCGCAAGGGCATGTTTGCGATCTTCTTTTCGCAAGACGCCCACCTGCCGGGGCGCTATACAGAAAAGCAGGCGCACGTAAAAAAAATAGTTGTAAAGATCGCGGTTTCCAGATAGACAACGGTATTAAGTTTTGGCATCTTTAATGTCCCTTAAAGCAAAAGGGTGATGATTCGCACGGATGCGGGGGAAAATAAAAAGCAAATAGCGGAAAGGCTAATTAGTTATGTCGGTTAAAACTATGATCTTCGTGGATGGCAGTTGGCTGTATCACAGCCGTCAGGCGCTCTTTGAATCGCTTGGCGAAGAAAGCGGATTCGAAATCGATTATAAGCGCATCCCAGATATCATCGCGCACGAGATCGCAGAAGTACTCGATTCAGAAGTAGATGTTGTCCGCACAAATTATTTTGGCACGATCCCCGTGAATAAGCAGGGATATAACCCGGCCAAGCAAAAGGCCTTTTACGAGTTTCTTGCCCTTCAGTGCGCCTACGATACCGAAATTCTCGAAATCGATTTCCGGCGCGAGCCTCACGCTCGCCCTGATGACAAATGGGTCAACGTCGCGCTCGCTTCCGCAATGCTCTATTTCGCAGCCATTCCCGGCGCTTACGATGTGGCCACCATTGTCGGCGGTGACGCGGACTACATTCCGTTGCTCAAACGCGCTCGAGCCATGGGCAAGCGCGTGCAAATCGTGGGCATGAATAATCTTGATGGCAAGTTTCTTACCAGCGCGATGCTGCTGACGACACCCGGCATCCAAGACATGCCGCCGATCTTTCTAGACGAGCATGCGCAAGAGATTCGTCTTGTCCGCGAAGAACAACGCCGCGCATGCAAAAACTGCGGACGAGAAGAGGCGACCACGTGGGCAGGACCTGACTTTTTCTGCTCGAACTGCCGCAATGAACACCGCAAGCAGGTCCGCGTATGTGACACCTGCGGGCGCGAAGAAGAAACCACGTGGGATAAACCCTTCTTCTATTGCTCTGAGTGCCGCAACAAACATCGCGAAGGCGAAACTGTAGTATAAGGGGGGCTATGCCCTACCCAGTCACTTTTTTCCCGACCGGGAAAACCGTTCAGGTTGACAGCCATACGACACTCCTTCAAGCTGCCGTTCAGGCGGGTTTGCTGTTGGATTCGCCTTGTGGTGGCGGAGGGACCTGCGCAAAGTGTCGTGTGCGCATTCGCTCGGGTCACGCATCGACGGCTGGATCGTCGCATCGTTTATCAGACCAAGATCTCGCTGACGGCTGGCGTTTGGCGTGCGGCACGGAAATCACGGAGCCGCTCGTGGTCGAGGTGCCGCAAACGTCTCTTGTGCCGCGCATCCACAACATTCTTGTGGACGGCGATTCTTCTTTGCTTGAGCATGATCCGCATGCGAAAGGCCACCTCGGTGTCGCAATTGACTTAGGCACGACTTCGGTCGCGGCTACGTTATATGATCTCCATACCGGGCTTGAGCGGGCCACAAACGCAGTCATGAACCGTCAGATCCGCGTCGGCGATGACGTGATCAGCCGCATTGCTTTTGCGCGCAGCGCTCCCGCCAACCTCGCGGGACTCCAAGCGCTTGCAGTCGCGTCGATCAATGAGGTTATCGGGGCCCTGTGTGCGACGTGCGGTGAAAACGCGGAGACGATCCATAAACTGACCGTAGCCGGCAACACGGCGATGCAGCAAATATTGCTCGGCATTGACCCTTCGCCGTTAGGCGAACACCCCTTCACCCCCGCATTCACCGATGCGCAGACAGTGGCCGCGATAACCCTCGGCGTGCTGACGCACCCAGAGGCCACGCTGACTGTCTTTCCACAGATTGGCGGGTTTGTCGGGGGCGATACGGTCGCAGGGCTGCTCGCCTCGCATTTCGAAGAACGTGTCCTTCCGTCCATGCTGGTCGATATCGGCACCAATGGCGAGATCGCCTTGCAGCAGGAGGGCCGCATCCTTGCGGCTTCGACCGCCGCAGGTCCGGCTTTTGAAGGCGCGCGAATCCGCCAAGGGATGCGTGCCACGACGGGTGCAATCGATCATGTCTGGTTGAAGGACGGGGACATCCACTGTCATATTATCGGCGATGCGCATGCCTGCGGGTTGTGCGGATCCGCATTGGTCGACGCGGTTGCAGAACTCTTAAGGGTCGGGCTCGTTGCTCCAGACGGATTGCTGGCGATGCCAGCCATACGGCCCGCGACATTGACCGACACCTTCGCGGCACGATTGATGACCTCCGCGAAGGGAAACTCGTTTGCGCTCGCTTATGACGATGCAGGTGTCCCCTCCGTCGTGTTGACTCAGCAGGATATCCGCGAACTCCAACTCGCTTCCAGCGCGATTCGTTCCGGCATCGAAACCCTATTGAACCGTGCAGGTCTGGCAGCCCACATGTTGGACGCGATCTTGCTTGCGGGCGGGTTCGGCAACTACCTCCGCCGCGAAAACGCTTTAAGAATCGGATTGTTACCCCCCATCCATGATCAATCCATCCGATTTATCGGCAACGCGTCGCTCACAGGAGCAAAGCTCGCCTTGCTTGCCCAAAGCGAGCTTTCGCGCGCGCAATCGCTCCGCTCTCGCACAACACATGTCGATCTGGCAACAGAACCCGGGTTTGCCGATCTCTTTATGGATCACATGCTTTTTCCCATGAGCGAAACCGATGGCCTTTTCCATCTCGCGCAAGACGAAGGGCCCCGCTAAAGTGTCAGTTTATAAAGCTTAATCCTCCTCGCTTCAAGGGACACGTCATGAAAATCGCCTTGATTTCTGTTTTACTCGCGTTTCCGTTTACAGCCGCGTTAAAGGCGGATATGCTTGATCAAAATTTTGTGACGCCGCCTGACACTACAAAGCCCTATATGTATTGGTATTGGCTGAACAATAATGCAAGCGCCAACGGTATTACCGCCGACCTTGAAGCCATGAAGGACGCCGGAGTCGGCGAGGCGTTTATTGGTCACGTAATAAGCGATGGCATCCCGGAAGGCGATGTTCCGATTCTGAGTCCTGAATGGTGGCAGCTTGTCTCCCATGCCGTCCGGGAGGGAGATCGCATCGGAGTCCGTGTTGGGATGTTCAATTGCCCAGGATGGAGCCAATCCGGCGGCCCATGGATCAGGCCCGAACAGAGCATGCGGTATCTTGTCTGCAAGGAAACGCGTATCACGGGCGGACAGACGTTCAGCGGCCATCCCGCCAAACATGACAAGGCCATACAAGATGTTGCGGTCATCGCATTTCCGGTGCCCAACCATGATGGTGAGGTTTCTCGACCCGCCCGCATCGTGTCCTCGCCGGAGATCCCGGGACTCGCTACTCTTCTAAAAAACGGAGCATCCCCTTTAACGCTTCTCTCAAAACCGTTTGCAGTAGATTTCTACTTTGCCTCTCCGGTTCCACTCCAGACGCTCACATTCGATTTTGGAGATTCACCTGTGCGATTGGCCTGCACATTGGAAAATGTGCAGAACGGCACGGTAAAAAACTGCGCGATTGGGTTGTCTACCGCACGAATCTCAGCTCAGCCATGGGACCGCTTGTTGCCGATCCCTTTGTTTTCACATTCAATCCCGTCGTTACAGACCATCTGCGACTGACGTTCACCCGCATGGAAGGTAAGCCCATTGTCCATGACATGGTGTTCTCTTCAGCCGCACGTATCGACTTTGGTGCCGAACAGCAACTCGGACGCATGTATCCCGAACCGGTCCCTCCACCGGACGCTTTTCTCTGGCTGCGCCAGCCAGAACCCGTATCGGGCACGGCCGTAGACGCGCAACAAATCATTGATCTTACTGCGGAAGTAAAAAAGGACGGCACCCTCGTGTGGCAGGTTCCCGCAGGCGGCGACTGGATCATCGCGCGTATCGGCATGGCGTCTACCGGCGTCATGTGCGGGCCAACACCGCCGCAGGCGCGTGGCCTCGAATGCGACAAGATGAGCCGGACAGCGGTAGAGGCTCATTTCAACGGCATGATGGGTGAATTCCTCCGCCGCATTCCTGCAGAGCAACGCAAGGGATTCCAACATATTACGCTCGACAGTTACGAGGTCGGCCCGCAGAACTGGACCGACGGCATGACGGATGTCTTCAAAAAAACCTGCGGGTATAATCCTACGCCTTGGTTAGCCTGCCTCGGCGGGCGCGTGGTCGGCACACGCGAGTGGACGGATCGGTTTCTTTGGGATTGGAGACGTCTTGTTGCGGACCTTATCGCCCGCAATTATGTCGGGGGACTCAAGGCCGCTGCCAATCGGCACGGGCTCAAGACATGGCTCGAAAACTATGGCCACTGGGGTTTTCCCGGAGAGTCGCTTCAGTATGGCGGCGCCTCCGACGACATAAGCGGAGAATATTGGCTTTGGAATTCGCTTGGCGATGTTGAGTGCCGCCTCGCCAGCTCGTGTGCCCATATCTACGGCAAAAAGGTGGTTTTCGCCGAATCCTTCACTTCCGGCAAAAATTTCGTGCAGACACCGGCCAACATGAAAACCCGAGGCGACTGGTGCATGACACAAGGTATCAACCACTTCTTGCTTCACGTCTATACCCACCAGCCCTACGACGTTGTACCGGGTATCGTGCCTTGGTTCGGTTCCGATTTCAATCGCAATTCGACCTGGTTCAGAGAATACGGCAAAGGATGGACGGATTATTTGCGCCGCTGTTGTTTCCTGCTTCAGCAGGGCACTCACAATGCCGATGTGGCTTACTTCTTCGGCGAAGACACCCCCCGAATGAACGGTGTGCAAGATCCGCCGCTGCCCTCCGGCTACGACTACGATTACATTAATGCCGAAGTCCTTCTCACCCGTGCCACGTGTAAGAATGGTCGGCTCATGCTACCGGACGGACAGAGTTATAGGGTTCTCGCGCTGCCGCCCTGTGAGGCCATGACACCCCGACTGTTGAAGAAAATCGCCTCGCTTGTGAAGCAGGGACTCGTGCTCGTCGGCAACCCGCCGCAACGTTCACCAAGCCTTGCAAATTATCCGGACTGCGACACGGCCGTGGCTAAAACAGCCGCCTGCCTTTGGGGCACATCGCCCGCAGGCATGTTGGACCAACATGTCCGGAGAGGACGTGTCTTTCGCGGTCACACGCTTGAGCAGGTATTCGACAAGATGACGTTACCGCCCGATCTTGCCGATGTGCCCAAAGGGGTGCTTTGGACACATCGCACCCATGACGATTTCGATCTTTATTTCATCAGCAACCAGACTGAGAAACCGATAATCTTTGCGCCGGAATTTCGCGTCGTCGGCAAACAACCCGAAGCATGGGACGCGATGACAGGAACCATAGAGGAACTCGCTCTTTTCGAGGTTCTGCCTCACGCGACACGCGTGCCGCTGCGTCTCGATCCTACCGACTCCATCTTCGTCGTGTTCCGCAAACCGCTCGGCCAGCGAACATCCGTACGAACGCTCTCTCTCAACGGTAAGAGATGCCTTTCTTGCGATGCGGTTACAACCGCAACGCCGTCCGAAGAAAAGCCCGGATGGTTTGCCATCTCTGCGCTTGTGAAGCCGGCCAAAGAGATCACGTTGCCACAACAGAGCCCGAGTGGCGTCCGCAACCAAAATCAGAATTTCGTCATGCTTCCCGCTCACGGCAACACATGGGGCGAGGGACATTCGGGCGCGGGTCTGTCTGTTGGCAAAAACGGTGTGGCGGCATTCGAACACTGGCATCAGAATATTGCTCCCGTTCTTGTGTGGCGGGCCCCCTCGCCGCTTTCTCAAGCGACACATATCGCGCTGGTCTACACGAACAGAGTGCCTTCGCTCTTCATCAACGGAACGAAGGTCCATACCGGAGTTGCAAGCGGACAAACGCCCCACCCGTCGCAAGGAGAGCCATCGTTTGCCGGCAGCTGCAGCGGCTTAACGTCTGAGAACGGGCTGTTTTCAGACGCGGATGTGGCGGCCACAGCGAAACGAAGACTATCCGACGAAGCTCAGAACGAATCGGCGCAATGTCCGTCACTCACCTTCGGCAGTGACGGCGACTTATGTCTTACCGCGCATGCCGCTGGAACCTATGTCGCCGAAAGATCGGATGGCACGACAAATATCTGGCAGGTCAAAGACGCACCGGTGAAACGTTTGCTTTCCGACACAATGTGGACGGTGACGTTCCGCCAAGGCCCCGGCGTTCCGCACATCTGCAACGTCAAGACGTTAACGAACTGGATGGACAGCACGGATCCGTACGTTAAATATTTTAGCGGTACGGCGGTATACGAGGCCCCTTTCAATTGGACGACGATACGGCCCGATTCTCACGTCCTGCTGGATCTGGGTGATGTGCGCAACATCGCGGCGATCCGACTCAACGGTTTCGACCTTGGCATTGTTTGGAAAAAACCATTCCGTGTGGATATCACGAAGGCACTCCGCGCCGGTTACAACCACCTGTCCATTCGCGTGGCAAACGACTGGTTCAACCGCTTCATCGGTGATGAGCAAATGCCCGATGACACCGGCGCGAACGAAAAAGGTGACCTTGCGACTTGGCCCGCTTGGATGCTAAAAGACACCGAGCGTCCCGAAACAGGGCGTGTGACGCTTATTAACCGTAAACAGGTAAAAAAGGACACCGCGCTCCATTCCTCCGGTCTCCTCGGCCCCGTCATTCTAACGGAGGCATTCATCGTCAAATAGAGAGCAAGTCCGTTGAACGATACAAGGGGACCGACGCTCAAGAGGCGCACTGAATTATGATGCGAAGGATTGACTTCCCTTCTGCGAACGGCATACTATCGCGCCTGTACGGTGATCCTATTGCATGACGATGGAGTATGCTCAGAACGTTCTTTCCGTGAAAGCTGCATATGTCCTCAAACTTATCGCGACGAACTTTTTTAGCAACGCTGCCGACCGCAGCAAGTGGCATGATCGCGTCTGGCTCTGTACACGCAGACAGTGGCCCAAATGCTTCATCCGATTTTCTTTTTTCACTTAACACGGGTACGCTCCGCGGTTATAAGCTCTCGCTACCCGAGCAGATCGACTGTGTGTCAAAAGCCGGCTATACGGGAATTGAACCGTGGGTTGCCGATCTTGACAAAACCGTAAAGTCTGGCGGTTCGTTACGGGATCTCGGCAATCGCTGTTCCGACGCCGGACTTTCCGTCATCAGTGCGATCGGTTTTGCGCCGTGGGCCGTCAATGACGATGCCACACGCGCAAAAGGACTTGAGCAAATGAAGCGCGATATGGACCTTGTCGCACAACTGGGCGGCACTCACATCGCGGCACCTCCCGCAGGTTTCAAACCTTCGGACGCGCCTCTTGACCTGAACTGCGCAGCGGAACGTTATCGTGCGGTACTCGAACTCGGTCACGCCATGGGCGTGATTCCGCAACTCGAATTTTGGGGCGCTTCCGCCTGCCTGAGCCGCCTTGACCAATGCCTTTATGTGGCGTCGCGTGCCGCACATCCAGACGCCTGCGTGTTGTCGGACGCTTTCCATATGTACCGCGGCGGCAGTGAGCCAGCGTCATTACGGCTGCTCGGGCGTTGCGGCGCCTACAGTTTTCACATGAATGACTATCCGGCACACCCCGCGCGTGACCAGTTAAAGGATGCGGACCGCGTTTGGCCGGGCGATGGCATCGCTCCGCTCCGTGAGATTCTGAAAACCTTTGTCGAAAACCATGCCCGTATTTGGCTTTCCGTCGAACTGTTTAACACGGAATATTGGAAGCGCCCTGCTGCGGAAACGGCCCGAACTGGCTTAGAAAAAATGAGGGCGGTCGTGGCTTCGCTCTGACACATGCGCGAAACGTGTCAGCTTGGCTTGGGGCTAAGGTCCGGACGATACTTTCGGATCTCATCGACAATACCGGTGATTCCTTTGAAATGCCAGCCGTCAAGCGTATACCTTGCACCGGAAACAAGGGTGAGACTCACGATGCCCTTTTCGTCCCACTTTGTCCAGTCGATAGCCCGGATATCGCCGTACGCGATACGCGCGTTCCTGACGCCGCTTCCGCTTAAACCCTCCCCGTCTGCAAAATATCGTTTACGCGCCTTCAATCCGATCAGAACAAAAGCAAAAAGTCCAAATGCCAACGTGACACCAGCCTGCACAAATTGCGTTTGAAGGTCATGCGCACTGTAAACCGGCTTTTCAAAAATCTTGATGATTAGCGGTATCTGCGCTGAACGACGCGCGATTCGGTCCGTCGCGGATTCGGGAACCTTCATTTCCCCCATTTTTTTAATCAGTTTAGATGGTGTTTCAAACCCTTTGGCTCTGAAAGCGCTCTCAAGAGGTGAGACCCCAGAATCACCGACCGCAAGCCAAGCCTCAGCCGTCATATTGGTCGCGAGCAATGTCGGGCGGACCTGCTCCAGACAGAAGTTACAGCGCGGCCAAGCGACCATGCCGTCATACAAAGACCAGACGCACATACCGATCATTAAAGCACCCACTCCAATGATCCTAACCGCATATTCGCCATTCAGCTTCGCTTCCGCCATATTCTCACCTGCCTCTTACCAAAACCCATACTGCCGCGACGCAATGACATACAAACCCAACAGCAGATTCGTCACGCCATGCGCAATCGCAGCAGCCCACACATCGCCCGTGCGGACAGCCAGCCACCCATAGGCCACGCCGGCGACTGCACCCATAAACCAACGGTCATGCTCCAGTCCGAACACCGCGACCACAGTCCAGAAGGCCTGCGCGTCAAAAGCTGTCAAAGGAACCGTCCAAAATGAGCTTGAGCGCAGCCAACGGTAGAAAAAACCGCGGAAGAAAAACTCTTCAATAACCGCGATCACACATGCAGATCCCGTCAGTCGGATGAGCGTTAGAATCCACCCAGCTTCCTCTGGCGCGAAAGCGAGCGAAAGATTTCCGGACGGCAATGCCGGATACACATCCGGGTTGAAATAACTGGGCAGCGCCCCCGGCATCAATATCATCCAGCGACAATAAAAGTCCTGAAAAGCGGGTGCCACGCGAGCGATCAGCGGCGTCTCCGGAAAAATCCACAGGACCGCCAAAGCCCCCCCCAGCCCCAAAGCCAACGGCACATGCCTTACAGAGAAAACAGGATAGATGCGCCACGGTTTGAGCCAGACAAAAAGAGCCGCACAGGAAACGGACTTGACCGCATAGGCCCACGGATAAGACCAACGGGGCAAACCGGTCACCGCTTCGATCGCCTGCAGCAACAGAATCACGCCGACCCATATCGCAAAGGGAACGACGTGTCCGGCCAGCACTTTCCTGTCAGCAGCGTCCATTAGCGTTTCATTTTCCACTCGTCCAACTGCTCTTGCGTTGGCGCGGAGATGACCTCGAACAAACGCCAAGAGCCAAACGTCTCCGCATACAACAAGCGCTCAGCGCCATGCATATAAATATCGGGGTGCTTCCAAAAAACGCTTTCGGCCCTAACTGAACCTTCGGGACGAGGCACAAGCACATAGAGATTCTGCCCTTTGTAGGCACGCCGCAGAGACCCGACATGCAGATCCATGTTCGGAGCCAAGCGCTCGCCGGCATAACCGCGAAGAAGGTCGAGCCCGGCATAACCAAGCACAAAAACGCGCCCATAAGACGTGCGGGCATTCACATAGGCTTCGACCTCTTGACAGATCTGCTCACGCGGATTGGCGACCGATTCCCTAACCTCGCCGCCCAGCCATAATGTGCTCAACCAGACGAACAGAATCAGAGATATCCCCAGACGGTAAATCGGCTGACGCAATCGTGACATCGCAATCATCAATACGGCTAAAACACAGACAGACAGGTTAATCGCATCCCAACCGATATCGAAATATTCAAGCACTTTGGAACTGCCGATCAAAAGCACGGCAAAAGAAATCAACAGGGCCGACGCCGCCACAGGACCGGCTCCCGGCTTATCACCGCGGGCATCCCGAATCCACGTCAAGATCAAAGCGGGAACCATCACAAAACCGGTTGCAAAAACCGCAATCACAAAGAGATACAGGTGCGGCACTAAGTGCTGCAACGAGCGGAGGAAGAAAAAGGGGTCGCCCAGAATCAGCCGGTTCATCAGCAACAACACCCCGCCCGTGTAGACCAACGGCAAACCACCCAGCAGAAGCCAAGCCTGAAAACGAGAACGAGTCCCCTCATGACCACACGCCGCAAACGGCAGCAGACAGACGGCCAGAGTCGCCGCTCCAAAAAAAGGAAAACCGCACAACAGCAGGAAAGATCCCGCGGCACCTGCAGACACAACATCCCGGAGCCGGCGGAATGCGGCCCAGTCTGCGAGAGCGGCAGCCGTCAGCAGCACCAGTCCCGTTGTCAGTGCCGTAGCGATTTGCAGGGCCTGCGGCGATCGAGACACCGCCATCATCGAAGCGATGGCCGCCTGCGTCATCGCGATACGCCAACCGGACTGTCCTGTTGACTTGACCGACTCGCGAACAGTCCAGAACACGAACAGCCACGCCACGAAAAATGCGGCACACCCCGCTGCGGGCTCCGGCAGCAACCACGCAAAAGGCAGATAGAACAGCACGGGCAACGGCGCCACCCAACAGGAACCGACCAAGGCTTGACGCCCTTCGGTGGTGCCCGCAATCAATTCGCGGCAGATACCCGCCACTTGGAATCCCGGCTCCCATGCGCCGTCGTGAAACCGCGCGAAAGCCAACAAGGCCCCGGCCAGCAGCAACGGCGTCACGCCTCCAGTCAGCAGCCTCACCAACCGATACGTTTTCCGATCCTGTTCCATTACACATCCTCACGTGCAGGACTATCCTGCTGTTCGTCCTACTTGTTCATCAGCCCGTGTTGCGTTTTCTCCCACACGAACGGATCACGGAAAAACTGAATAAACGCTCGCCATCCGCTATAACTCATCATCAGCCAATAAACAGGCGTCAGCAACGCCCACCACATTAGACTGTCGTTCTTGCGCTTACAACAGCCGAGCATATTGACGTAAATGAAAACGAAGTTGCCGAGAAACAGGCATACCGCGCCAGCCGCAAATACAGGCCCCGGAAACAGTTGCGCCACGCCTTCAGGACGGAAAATAAACCAGACAAGCGCCATCATCCAAAACACAGGGTT
>CAZTDL010000051.1:0-13112 GCA_964612775.1 uncultured Lentisphaeraceae bacterium | reverse complement strand
CGGACGCCGCGCTGGCTCTCGCGGGCACGCTGGGCTTCCGGCACGGCGGTTTCACGAATGTCGGGTTCGTTGACGGACACGTCGATTCGCTCAAGAAGCGCTACACCTGCACGGGTGCTTACGGGACGCCGGCCAAAGGTTGCGGGTTCCTGTCGCCGGATAACCGGCTGTATGATCCTTGTTGTGTCGAATGAACGTTGACCCCTCGCCGCAGAAAGCGGCTGACTTCATAAACGGTGGGACACCCCGTGCGGCGGAATAAAAACGGCACGATTGGGAACGCTATCCGTGCGTAGGCGTGCGGCGGAGGAACGGGACACGGCGAATCGTTCGAAGCGTTGCCCTCTGGCCGTTTGTGCCTGTCCGTTGCGTCCTGCAGGTCGATGACTCCTTCAAAAGCGTGAAGGACGGTTTGACATCCAGATCGAACTTACGTAGGCTGAAATCAATGTCTGACAGCAGAATGAGTTTTTGGCGGGCGTGGTTGTTGGCTATGCGTCCGAAAACGTTGCCCGCGTCTGTCACGCCGGTCGCAGTGGGCACGGCGCTGGCATGGTCGTTGGGGCATCCGCGCCTTTCCGTGGCGCTGCTCTGCGGCCTGTTCGCGTTGTTGGGTCAGGTCGCGGCGAATCTGGCCAACGATTACGGGGACGGCGTGCGGGGGTTCGACGGCGCGGGGCGGTTAGGCCCCGCTCGGGCGGTGGCGGCCGGGTGGCTCTCGCCGCGCGCGATGCGGCGAGGCGTGGTGTGCGCGGTAACGCTGATGCTGGCCGTCGGCGTGGGGCTGGTCGCCTTATGCGGCGGATGGGTGATTGCCGTGGCCGTCGCCTGTGCGGCGGGCGCGCTGCTGTACACCGCGGGTCCTTTTCCTTTGGCCTATCACGGTTGGGGCGATGCGCTTGTCCTCGTATTTTTCGGATGGGTGGCGGTGGGGTTCACCTGCTTTGCGCAGGCGGGGCTCTGGACGCCGGCCGTCTGGTGGATCGGCGGCGCGGTGGGGTTCGCGACAGACGCCATTCTGACCGTAAACAACTATCGCGACCGCGAGGAGGACCGGCGCGCCGGAAAACGCACTTTGATCGCGCGCTGGGGCGAACCGTTTGGACGATGGCTGTATTTGGCGGACGGCGTGCTGGCCGCAGGGGCCTGTCTGGCTTTGCTGGGTTTCGGCGGCCGGTGGGCCGCTCTGCTGCCTCAGGTCTTCTTGCTGCCGCATGTGGCGACGTGGCGTCGGTTGTCGAAGATCCGCTCGGGCCGTGCGCTTAATCCGCTTTTGGGTGAAACGTCACGTAATCTGTTGGTGCTGGGCGCTTTGATCTGCGCGGGATTGTGCATTGACTTTGCGGTTGGCGCCGGTTCGCTCGCGGAGGCAAAGGGACCCTGAAGGCCGCAGGGATTTCGACCTTTTTCCGAATCGTTTGAACGGATTCGCCGTTGGAGGAGATCGGCATGGACATTCATTCGCTTGCGCCCCGTTACGGGGACAACTATAAGATCGGGTACATCGGTTTTTCCTTCAACGACGCGTCGGTCGTGTCTCACGGCATCGCCTATCTGACGCGTTGGACGCGGATGGGCGCGGTCAAAGTGTCGCACGCGTTGGTGGTTGCGGGAGACGGCGTGTGCGTTGAGGCGCAAGTCGAAAAGGGCGTGGTGGAACAGTCGCTCGACCGGTGCTTTGACGATCCGCACGAACACCTGTTCTTTCGCAAACCGCGCGGCTATACGTCAGTGATCGGCGCACGGATCGCCGCTGTGGCGCGAGGGCAGGTCGGTGCGGGTTATGACCATCTGCTGATTGCCGCGCAGGCGATGCAGGGGTGTTTCCTCGGACGTTGGGTACGGGCGGTGTTCGGCGACCGTCCCGACGAGGCGGTGAGTCGTCTGCTCAACGATCCGAACAAATGGATATGCAGCGAGCTGGCGGCTTACGCGTTGGATTCACAGCCCGAATACAGGGACAAAGGCGTTTTAATAAAACCGGACTTCACCATCGATCCGCAGGAGCTGTTTGAGGACGCCGAACTTTTTTGCGACTGGCAGGACAGATAATGCGAGTCGCGGTTTCTGCTTTGCGGTCGTCGAAGCGATGAACGCGGAACTTGACGCGCGGATGCCGTCCGCTATTAGGTGTGAATCGTTTTGACTATTCTTGGGGTGGGGCCAGCCGCTTTGCAATTTCTGAGATGTGCCGGTCGTCCGAGCCGCAGCAACCGCCGAGAATCCGCGTGCCGAAGTCACGGTGAAGCGCGATCATGGCGTTTGCGAAAGATTCCGGATCTTCGGAATCGAGAACCGCGAGATTGTCCAGTTCGGCAAAGTCTTTCGACGATGTGTTCGCCTGTAGGCCGAGGATGCGGTTGCGCAACCGTTCGTTTTTTTTCACGGCATTGACCATGGCGGCACGGAAATGGGTGGGGTGGCAACAGTTTGCCATGTGGAATAACGGCGGCGTCGGAACGCCGCCATCCAAGGCTGCGACCGCTTCGTCCAAGGGCGTCCCGTCCAAAACGCATCCGTTTCGGTTCAGCACAAAACTGATTGCACAGGGAACGCCGCTGGCGCACATGGCGCGCGCGATACCGATCGCTTCCGAAAGGGCGGGCAGGGTTGCGGCAAACAGAAAATCCACGCCGGCGGCGGCTAACGACGCGATTTGAGGCGTATGAAATAATTCGGCCTGATCTGCGGCGAGGGCCTCGCTGGGCCGGTA
This sequence comes from uncultured Lentisphaeraceae bacterium, assembly GCA_964612775.1. Lineage (GTDB taxonomy): Bacteria > Verrucomicrobiota > Kiritimatiellia > RFP12 > UBA1067 > DAOPZC01. The sequence continues at coordinate 10,399 of CAZTDL010000051.1, read as the reverse complement.
CGCGTCGCCTTTGCAACCGATCAGCCCGCCGATGCAGATGCGATCGGCGTCGGCTCCCGTCTCGGCAACGATGCCGCGCAGGAATCGGACGCAATCGCCGTTGACATCCCGGTCGGCCAGGCCTGCGGTTCTCAAGCGTTCGGCGTTGGCGCGCCACGTGTCGGTGAAGGTCAGCAGCGGTAGGCCGTACCGTTGCCCGATCGCGATGTATTGCCTGTGCAGGTCGGCCAGCGCGGCGCGGCCGTCGGCCCTGTAAACGAACGGCGCGTGAGCGAGAATAGAATCGAGCGGAACGTGTCCGAAACGCTTGATGCGCTCAATAACGGAGCCTTCCGTGAGGAGGACGTCGCTCTGGTTCAACAGGCGGCGCAGTTTTTGTCGGGTTGCGTGTTTCATGTTTTAATGCTGAGCGGCTTGATTTTTGGGGTTGACTCTTTTTACCCCCCACCGCATAATGAATACTGATTATGGGCGTCGGCATGTCGCTTGACAAGCCTAGGGGATATGAGCGAAGGAGGAAAGGGAAAAAATGAAACGACGTGTATTTCTGAAATCGGCGATGGCCACGGGTGCCGGTTTGCTGATTTTTCCGGACGGTTTGCGCGGACAGACCGCACCGAGCAATAAACTGAATATCGCGCTGATCGGTACTTGGGGGCGTGGTCTTGCGCACTTCGATTCGATCTCGGACGAGAATGTCGTGGCGCTCTGCGACGTTTGGGACCGGAACCTCGCTGACGCGACCAAGCGTTTTCCGAAGGCGAAAATCTACAGCGACTGGCGGAAATGTCTTGAACAGAAGGATATCGACGCCGTCGTGATCTGCACGACCGATTTTACCCACGCGTTCGTCGCCAACTGGGCGCTGAACCGCGGCAAGCACGTCTATCTGGAGAAGCCGCTGGGGATCTCCGTCGAGGAGGCGCGCGTGGTGCGTGCCAATTGGTTGCCCAAAAAGGGTAAGATCGCGACGCAGGTCGGCATGCAGCGGCATGCGCACGACAATTTCAATCGCATTGCCGAGATGATCCGCGACGGCGCGATCGGCGAACTGAAGAGTGCCTACGCTTGGGGCAACCGTAAGATTCCAAAGCCCGGCTATCTGCCCGCAGGAGGAACCCCTCCGGACGGTCTGCATTATGATCTGTGGCTGGGGCCGGTGAAGACCGACCATCCCTACAATCCCGAATATTTCGCGGGCGGTCCGGGCGCGAACTGTCTGAAGTGGAACATGTACTGGGATTTCGGCACCGGCCAGATCGGCGACATGGGCAGCCATACGATGGATCTCCTGTGGAATGCGGTGGACTGCGGCCTGCCGACCTCCGCCGAGGCAAAGGGCGAGCCGTTCAATCCCGATGTTACGCCGGTCAATGCCGAGATGCGTTTCGAGCATCCCGCCAATAGCTGGCGGGGGCCGATCGGCGTTTCGTGGTATCAGGGCGGCGCGATGCCGAACCCGCCCAGTTCCTATGTGGACATCAACAAGATCGGGCACGGCGCGATGTTCAAGGGCAGCGAAGGCATTCTGGTGGCCGACTTCACGTCGCGCGCGCTGATCCCGCTCGGCAAGGACGGAAGCCTGTCCTACTACACGCCGCGCAAAAAGGAAGCGCTCTTGCCGTCGGTCGGACATTTCCAAAAACAGTGGATAAACGCCTGTAAGAACCCGTCGCTGAAAACCGCGTGCGACTTTGAGTACAGCGCGAACCTGATCGAGCAGATGTGTCTCGGTCTGGTGGCGTACCGCGTCGGCAAGAAACTCGACTATGACGGTAAGGCCGGACGCGTGACGAACAGCGCGGAGGCGGACGCGCTGCTTAAGCGCGAGTACCGCGCCGGCTGGACGTTGAACGGTTAGCGTATAAAGATAGCGTGCGGGGCGGGTGCCGGTTGCGCTTATGGGTTGTCCCCATAACGGTGAAAGCATCCGCCTCGGCACGGTTGGGAACGGATCTGTTTTTTTCGGCCGGCTGATGGACCGTGACGAGAACAAGGGAACAGGTCTTTTCTTTATTTAATAAGGAAATTCAATGTTGACTCGATGCGGTTTTCTGAACAGGGCGCAGCGCTTCATGCTGGGCTTGTTGTTTTTCAGCGGTCAACTTTCTTTTGGGGCTCCCGAGCAGAAAAACATGTCGCTGTACGCGGTGAAATACGGCGAATCCGTTTATCCCGCAGAGCGGCTTTTCAAAGGCGATACAAGCGGGAAAAGCCTTCTGATCGCGTGGCTGTTCTATGCGGTTAAATCGGGTCGCGAGACCATTCTGATCGATACCGGTTTTTCAGACGCCAGCGACGCTAAGAAATTCGGCGTCACCTTGTTTCCGTATCAATCGGCGCTCGCCGCCGCGGGCATCACGCCGGATTCCGTCACAAAGATCGTTTTGACCCATACGCATTTTGATCATGCCTCAAACCTGCCGCTTTACCCGCGAGCGACGGTCATCGTAAACCGCCGTGAAATCGGATCGGACGTGCTGAGGACGATCGGCAAAGACAGGTTGGTTACCTTCGATGAGTCGTATCAGGTCGTTCCCGGAATGATCGTGCGGCGCGCGGGAGGTCATACGGGCGGATCCTCCTATGTGGAACTGAGAATAGGTGAAAAGACGTGCCTTCTTTCGGGGGACGAGGCCTATCTGCCTGAAAACGTTTCCAAACTGATGCCGGTCGGGGCGTTCACCGACTCTGCGGCGAACCTCGCGTTTTTGACCTTTGCGAAAAACAGCGGGGCGGACGTCTTGACGTTTCACGACCCCGCCATCGTGAAAACCGGCTGCGTCCGGCAAATCGCCCCTTAAATGGGCTCGCGGCGGTTATTAAAGGAAATGTTATGTTTTCCTCATCCCCAATGCTGACCGTCGGACTGATCGGCACAGGCGACATGGCCCGGTTTTACGCTCAAACCATCCAACGGCATCTGCCGTGGGTACGGTTGGCGGCGGTCTCTTCTCAAAGGGTTGAGCGTGCGCAGGCTTTCGCGAAAGCGTACGATATACCGAATGCCTATGGCTGCCATGAGGCTATTTTTCAGACTCGGCTGGATGCGGTCATGATCGTGTCCGCATCGGACACGCATGCCGCGCTCATCGAGCAGGCCGCCCACCGCAAGGTCGAAACCTTTCGCGCCAAACCGCTGGGTGTCTCGCTCGAAGCGATCAACCCCGCGCTGGCTGCGGTGGCCAAGAGCGGCATCCGTTTGGCGACGGGCTTCAACCGGCGTTTTGACCCTGCATTCCTGCGTCTCCATCAAGAGGTGGCGGAAGGCGCGCTGGGCACTCCCGAAACGCTTGTGATCATCAGCCGGGATCCCTGCTTTCCGACCCCACAGGAGTTGGCGACGCCTCATCGGCTCTTGATCGGTTCCGCGATCCATGATCTCGATATGGCACGTTTTCTGATGCAAGACGATGTCGTTTCGGTTTCCGCCCAGGGAAGCTGGCTTAGTTCTGTTCCGGTCGCCAACGAGCAGGTCGACGGATCGATCCTTTCCCTGCGTTTTCGGCGCGGCGGTCTCGCGACGATCATCAACAGTTACCGATCGACCGAGGGTTATGATCAGCGGGTAGAGCTTTTTGGATCGAAAGGCGTCGGACGGGTTGACAATGTTGTCGGCGCGATACCGAACGTTCCTGACGATGCCCCCTTCTTTGTCAAGCGCTATGCGCTGTCATATGCGAAGGAACTCACATGCTATTTCAGTGACTTGCGGGACAACACCTGTAACCCGTTGATGGCTACGGGAAATGACGGTAGGCTTGCGTCGCGTTTGGCGGAAGCGGCGGTCCTGTCGCTCCAACGGCAGGTCGCGATCACGCTTTAGTCCAAGGCAAGCCGATTCGACGTTCAGTACGTTCGCGCGATCATGGGCGTCAGCGCGTGCTTTTCACCCTGAAGATGCCGCTGCCTGCCCGATTGTGTCACCGCCGAAAAAGCGTGAAACGTGTTGGCGTCCGATTGGGAAGGGAACGTCCAGCCGTGACCTCTTGAGTTAAGGCTTCACGATGCCCACTTGGTGAAGGGCGAAATCTTTCGGGGCGATGGGCGAGAGCGGATCGGGCCGGTGCGTTTTCGGAAAGGGCCTGTCGACCGTGGGTTTGAGCCAGCGGATGCCGTTGGCCAGAACGCGCTGCACATTCTCATTGTAAAAGGTCGGGAAGGCCTCGTGGCCGGGACGGAAGTAGAACAGTCGGCCGAAGCCGCGCTGGAGCGTGAAGCCGCTGCGGAAGACCTCGCCGCCTTCAAACCACGACATGAAGATCACGTGCGCATCGCCCGCGATCATGAAGGGTTCGCCGTACATCTCTTCGTACGGGATGTCGAAGTGTTCGGGCATGTCGGCCGCAATCGGATGGGCGGGGTCGATGCACCAGACGCGCTCGATTTCGCCCGCCTCGCGCCAATGCAGCTTGCCGCTCGTGCCGTTGAGGGCACGGAAAATCTTGGACATGTGGCCGGAATGCATCACCAGCAGCCCCATGCCGTCCCACACGCGCTGACGCACGCGGGCCACCACGGCGTCGTCCACTTTATCGTGCGCGGCGTGTCCCCACCAGAGCAGGACATCCGTGGCGTCGAGCACGTCTTGCGTGAGCCCGTGCTCGGGTTCGTCTAGCGTGGCCGTGCGGATCGTCAGGTCGGCGGCCGCCAGCGTTTTGGCCAGCATGCCGTGAATGCCGTCCGGGTATACAGTTTCGCAACCGAAGGTTCCTGCTTCTCGTGGACGTTTTCGTTCCAGATCGTGACGCGGATCGGTTGTGTGCTCATGGCAGATTCCTTGAAAGGTTGGAATGACGGAATAGTGAATGCGCAACGGCCAAATGGCAAGCGCCTATTTGCCGTGTGCCGTTTATTTCATGCTTTGTATTTTTGCGCAGACGAAATCGAAGACCTTTTGTTCCGCCGGTTTGAAATAGAGGTCCAGCGGTTTGAATTTATCGCCGTTGGCCGCGATTTCCGACGCGACGCTTTTGAGGAAGGTGCTTTGCAGTTCCGTGGCGATATTGACTTTTGCCACGCCGCAACTGATCGCCCGTTTCAACTGATCCGCAGGAACGCCCGTGCCGCCGTGCAAGACGAGCGGGATGGCGACTTCGCTTCCGATTTGCTTCGCTCTTGCGATATCCAACACGGGGACCTTTTTGTAAAAACCGTGAATGGTTCCGATCGAAATCGCCAGCGCGTCCACGCCGGTCTTCTCAACGAATTCAAGGGCTTCGGCCGCTGTCGATAATTCGATCTCGCCGTCTCCGAAGGGCACGTGGCCGATCTCCGCCTCCAGTGTCACGCCGGCGTCGTGGGCGATCTTTGCGGCTTCGGCGGTCAACGCGATGTTTTCGGCAAACGGGAGTTTTGAGCCGTCGATCATCACCGAGGTGTAGCCGATCGCGATCGCCTGTCTGAGCTGTTCCAGGGTTTCGCCGTGATCCAGATGCAGCGCCACGGGAATATCGGATTCTGCGGCGAGTCGGGAGACCATGGCGGCGATCAGTCCGGCGCGCTCGTCTTTGAAGAGCCGCTGATAGACCTGAATGATGACGGGCGCGCGTTCCCGTTCGGCAGCCTTGAACACGGCGAGCACGGTTTCCAGATTCGCCACATTGAAAGCGGCGACGGCCCGTTCTTCGCTGCGGGCCTGCGGGAGAATATCGTTAAAATTTACGAGGGACATAAAAGGTAGAAGAGTTGAACAGGTTGAGGAAGTGAATACGCGGGACTGACGGGACACGATGGATGGGGGAGCCTTTCTGTTCGGTTGGCCATCCCGCCGATCATGTCCATGCGCTCTTTTATTTCACCAGCACGGGCGTGATGCCGAGCCAGCGGCAGAGTTCGACCAGCTCGCTCTCGATGTCGGCGTGGATGATCGAATAATGATGCTTGAAGCCTTCGGTCATGATCGTGCCCACAAGTTTCTCCACCGAAGCGTCGAATTTGACGTTCAGCGGGTTACCGCGGATAAAAGGTTCCGTGTCTAGTGCCGTTCCCTTGGCGATGAGCATTCTGTAGCCGTCTCCGTCTTCGTCGAGCTGCGCCAGCGTGATGGGGCCCGCCTTAAGCGAGAACTCGTTGGTCAGGCCCTTCTTGTTGCCGCCGTCGACGCGGAAATGCTGGCTCAGTGTCGTCTCTTCGAACTTGCGGCAAATGGCCGACGGCGCGGCGCCGCAGTGCCACAGAACGGCCGTATTCTGGTCGTACTCGAACGAGATCAGGTCGGCGAAGAAGGGTATGCCGCCGCTGAGTGAGGCTTCCATCGCCATGAGCACGGCACCCAGCACGTCGCCCTCGCAACTGCTGGGGATCTTGGCGTTGTTCAGCATGCCGATGGTAGAACAGGGCGCGATGCCGAAAATATCGGACCACTCCGGCCAGCAGCGGACGGCAAAGGAGGATAGATTGTACTTGATGGCGGTCTTGAGAAACGACTCGTACATTCTGCCGGCGGACTCAAGCTCTTTTTCCACTTTCGGGCAACAGGCCGACGCGGTTTTGCGGACCGCTTCCGCGCCGTTCTTGACCTCGGCGTCGCTGAGTTTCGCGGCGGTGTCCACGATCTCAAGCAGATCGATGATCTCAACCTCGGTGCCGAAGGACGCGCGCAGGCGCATCTCATCGCAGTTCGAGGTGTAGAAGCCGGGGACGCGTCCGCCGATCAGCCCGACTTTGGCAGAGGCGAGATCGGACATGCACTTCAGAATGCTGAGCGGCTTCTTCACGAGCGCGGCGGCTTGATCGGCCGCGCCGAAGACGAAGGTGTTCTTGCGTCCGAGTTTCCGCAACGTGTGTACGGCCATATTGGATCCGCAGAAAGAGTTCTGGGTCCACATCTTGCCGGCTTGGGGCTTTTCGGGCGTGGAGATGAGCACCACGGGCACGGGAAGCTCTTTGGCGATCACGGGGATGATGGCGCCGACCGGGAACGTGGCCATGAATACGATGACCGCGCTCACGTCCTTTTTGCGGAACTCGGCGCACAGGGCGGAGGCTTCCGCTGACGTGGTGGTTAACGCACCGCCGTCAACGATCTCATAGGGGAGCGTTTTGATGCTGGCCAACGCGTCTTTCCGGAGATTCTCGATTTCCGGTGTGGCCCAACTGGCTTTTGACAACGCGATAAATCCGACTTTGAATTCTTTCATTTGCTTGTTTTCCTTTGATTGTGCAATCAGAGCTCGTGTGATATGGGCATACCCATACGGCAGGACGGACAGTCGCGTCCGTCCGGACAAGCGAGCCGCTTGTCCCTGCCTGTGAAATCGAACTAGTTGACTGGAATGAACGTCGAAACGGCTTCTTCGATGGAAACGATTTCGATCGTTGAACGGTACTTCTTCAAAGTGTCTCTCACGTACAGAGAGGACGTGATGAAAAGGTTTTTCTTCGGGTCGCCCGCAAGGCTGAATACGCGGTTGCAGAGCTTCTCGCACAGCGCGGGGTTCAGGTCGTCATAGACGACCGCACCTTCGCCGACGGCATACGACTCTTCCCCGTTCGTGCCGAACGGTTGAAGATCATAGCCGCACCTTTTGAGCAATTCGCGCGGTGCCGACGGATTGCCGTCGTAATTTTTCAGGAAATCGCTGTCCAGATAAATGGCTTTGCGTGCGCGGCCCGCTTTGATCGGCATTGCAAGCAGGTAATCCGTACTGTGGACGACTTTGATGCCCGCGAGTTTGTCTTTGAGGAAATCAAAGGCAGACGGTTCGGCGACCACCAGTGTCTTGCATTTGGAGCCGGCGACTGCTTTTTTGAAAGCCGCAAAAACCTTCTTCGACTCTTTGATGAACCCCAACACTTCCAGCGCTTTGCCCGGATCTTTGCCCGAGAGGATTTTGCACGCGGGGTAAAGGGCCGGAAACGTGCCGTAATACAGAACGTCGCCCTTGCCTTTGACGGTGAAGTCGGCCTTGCCCAACGCCTTTGCCAGAACCGACACTTTTTCCGGCGCGAGACCCGCTTCGACGATTTCTCGCCGTGCCGCGAGCACGAGTCCGGTCTCGTCATAATGGCTGACGCAGTGATAACGGTTGGCGGCGCTCAGCGCGCTGCGATACAGGGCGTCAATGAAATCCGGATCTTTCATGCATTCCCTGTTCATCCGAATCCGGTCGATGATCAGCGCACGCCCGCGCGGGGTGTCGGACTCTCTGAAGGTCACATTGCCGACCGGATCGAGATGACGGCACATGAAACAGAAACGGCACGCGTTGATCACATCTTGGCAGTTTTCGATAGTCATGCTTTAAGCTCCTTTGCCCGGGAAACCCATTTTGCCGGGGTTCATGATGTTGTTGGGATCGAGCGCTTTCTTGACGCTTTCGAGGACGGCGAAAGCCGGTCCGTAAAGTTCTTTCATCATGCGTCCAAGCTTGAGGCCCACGCCGTGATGCTCATTGATCACGCCGCCTTCCTTGATGGCGGCGCGGATCGCCATATCCCAGATCCGATTGTAGAGCGCCACAGCCGCGTTCGGATCTTGCGGCGGATTGTCGATGATGAAGCGGGCATACAGCATGCAGCCCCATTCATACCAGTGGGAGAAGTGGCCGATAAAGGTCGCCTGCGGGAAGTTTTCGTTCACGACGTTCTTCATGGCCCAATAGACTTTTTCGATGTTGGAGAACGTGGCGACCGTGTCGAGCGTTCCAAAGGCTTGCGGCATGTGGAACATGTAGGGCGGATAGAAGAACTTATAGCGGTTGTCCCACCAGTTCTGCCCCGCTTCCGTGCCGAGATCTTCAAGCGCGCCGTCTTTGCAGATCGCGCAGGCTTGCTCCAGTTCCAGATCGACCATTTTCTCGGGACCGTCGAAACCGAACACCAGATAGGCCCCCTTCCTGTCGATGCCGAGAACCCGTTTGACCAGCTTCGCGGTTTCGGTCTCGTCGTAGAGCCGGATCGCGCAGGGACGCAGACGGCTGGTCATGATTTTCGACCCGGCCGCCATGGCGTCGTGCATGGTCTTGAAAAGAAACGCGTGAAACTTCCGCGATTCCGGAATGGGGTGAATCTTCATGGTCGCCTTGGTCACAATGCCCAGCGTGCCTTCACTCCCGAGATAGAGTTCGGTCAGGGAGGGGCCCGACGCGTGGCGCGGCACCGGAAGGGTGTTGATGATCTCGCCTGTGGGCGTCACCACTTCAAGAGACATGATCATGTCTTCCATCTTGCCGTATTTGGTGCTCAGGACGCCGGTTCCGCGGTGGGCGATAAACCCGCCGAGCGTGGCGCAGGCAATGGACGCCGGGAAGTGCATGGTGCTGCAGCCGGCTTTTTCCATCTCCCATTCGAGATGCTGCGTGTTGATGCCGACTTCGACGGTTGCCGTCATGGAAACCTTGTCGATGTTCAGCACCTTGTTCATTCGCTTCATGTCGAGAACGATGCCGCCGTAGATGGGCAGTGCACCGCCCTGGGAGCCCGAACCGCCGCCCCATGGAATGACGGGGATTTTATGGGTGTTGGCGATCTTCAGAATTTCGGACACTTCCTTTGTGGTCGCAGGATGGACGACAAAATCAGGCGGCGTCGGTTTCTCGCCCCTGTCGTGCCACAGTTCGGGCACCCAGTAGTAATCGATCGAGTGGCCAAGTTTGTCGGCTTCATTGGTCTGCACGTTGTCGTCGCCGACAACCCAGGTCAGCTCGCTGCGGACCATTTCATACAGGTAATTGTTTGGAGTCATTGTTTTCCTTTGTTTGACAGAATGGACAAAATGGGCGAAGTGGACGTTTATGTCGCCATGTCGCTGTAGCATTTCGCTATCGCGTCGTGGATGGCCCTGTAGTGCGTGAACTGCCGGGCATAGAATGCCGCACGTTCAGCATTCGGCGAAAGTTCGCGATCCCATTTCAGACATTGTTGAACAGCCGCGATTTCGCTCTTGAAGATTCCCGTGCCGACACCGGCGAGCAGGGCGCTTCCGAAAGAGGCGTCGCTGCAGGACGGGCATTTCACGGGAGCGTTGAACACGTCGCACGCGATGCCGCTCCACAGCGGGCTTTTCGCGCCGCCGCCGATCAAGATGAACTCTTTGACCTTCAATCCCATTTTCTCGATCGTCCGGTAGCAGTCTTTGAGTGAATAAGCCACGCCTTCGAGCAGTGCTCGCGAAAAATCGCCTCGCGTGTTGGCCATGCTCAAGCCCGTGAAACTTCCGCGCAGATTCGCATCCCAGTAGGGCGAGCGTTCGCCTTGCAGGTAGGGATGGAAGAACACCCCGTTGCTGCCGGGCCTCGACAGGGCGGCCAGGCGGTCCAACTCGTCATAGTTTGTGCCCGGCACGCAGAACATATCCCTGTACCAACGCTGACAGACGGCGGCCGAATTGGTGGCCGTGACGGTGTACCACATGCCGGGGACGACATGCGCGTAGGTGAGCGTCTCGCGATGCGGG
>CAZTDL010000050.1:0-13387 GCA_964612775.1 uncultured Lentisphaeraceae bacterium | reverse complement strand
GCGGAGGAGATCCATAACCACTCGGCCCGCCGTGACAAACCTTTCATCGTGATCGATTGTGCCGCCATCTCGAAGGAATTGATCGAAAGCGAGCTCTTCGGACATGTCAAAGGAGCGTTTACCGGTGCCAATGCCGACCGCCAAGGCGCCTTTGAACTGGCTGACGGCGGCACCGTTTTTCTCGACGAGATCGGCGACCTTTCCCCCGACCTGCAGCCCAAGCTCCTTCGCGTGCTTGAAAAACGCGAAATCAAACGAGTCGGCTGCAATAAAGTCCGCAAGATCAACGTGCGCATCATCTCCGCGACCAACCGAAACCTCGCCAACGAGGTCAACGAAAACCGTTTTCGGGAGGACCTCTACTACCGGTTGTCCGTAGTCCACTTGGAACTTTCCCCGCTCCGTCGCCGTCGCGAAGACGTTCCTCTGCTCGTCAAACGCTTTCTGACCGATCTTCACGGCGAAGAGGCTCTGACGCAACTCGCCGATTTCGACCGGACCATGGACGTGCTCAAACGCCATGAATGGCCCGGCAACGTGCGCGAACTGCGGAATTTGATCGAACTCGCCTTCTACAGCGAACGCCGTCCCGTAGACCTGAGCGCATTCCTCAGCCTCGGCAATCTGCGGGCGGGACGGAAGAACAACGAGCCGGAAATCAATTTCGTGACCGACAAACCCTTCAAGGACGCCAAGAACGATCTGATCGAAGAGTTTGAGAAGACCTATCTGAACGACCTGCTCGCCCGCAACAAACAGAACATCTCCCGTTCAGCCCGTGAGGCCGGCATCGAACGCGCCTACCTCCAACGCCTTATCCGCAAATACGGCATGAGGGATTGAAGCCAAAAAGGCGCATCGTCTTTCAGACGCGTCGAGCCGCGTCGCCCCACATCTCGAAACTACAGCACCGTCACCTTTAAGCCCTGCCGGTCAACATCGAAATCGAAGAACCGCGCATGCGCGTTGGGCGGGCGCGACTCAAACACGCGTCGGATACGCTCTGCGGCCGCCGCGCTCTTTGCGATCAGGAAAATAAAGCCGCCACCGCCCGCGCCCGGCAACAGCGCCGCCATCGTCTCCTTCTCGACCGACCCGAGCAGCGCCTCGATCGGCGCATTGGTCGATCCAGGATCAATCCGTTTCTTGAGTTCCCAGTAGCGGGCCACTCCGCGGGCAAACCCCGCGAGGTCCTGCGCGTCCAAGGCCTCTTTTGTCTCCAATGCCGAGACCTTGAGATCCTTCACAATCCGCAAGATCTGCGGATCGCGCGCCAAATATCCCGATACCACGTTTTGAAGAATGCTCCGCGCCATGCGTTTCTGCCCCGTGAAGTACAGCAGGCAGCGTTGCTTCAGGGCGCTCCCCTCGGTCATGTCGAAGACGGTCCATCGCAACGAGACCGTTTGGTCTGATCCCGGTTGAGTCCGGATCAGCTTGACGCCGGGCATGATACCGCCCACCTGATCCTGCCAACCGCCCCCCCGTACACATCCGCTGCTCTAAAATCGACGTCATGCGGATCAGCCGATCCGTATTGAACGTCCCCCCCCAAAACCCGGTCAAGGCAAGCGATAACCGCCGCGCCTAAGATTGAACTCGTACCCATGCCCGACCCTTTGGGCAAGGACGAGAAAATCGTCAAATCGAGACCGCCGCCCAAGGTCTTAAGCCAATCGCCAAGCGGCTCTTCCGCACGCGAGGGCCCGATCCCGGCAAGAATCAGCGCCGCCTTGGCCAACGCCGCCCAATCGTGCGGGTCATGATGATCGAGCAACTCTTCCGTTGAGCGAATCTCCTTACGCTCACCCAGATCGATGCTGGACAGCCGGATGCAACCGCGCGTATTGAGTTTGGCCATCACCTGTATCGGATAAAGGCCGTTGAGCGTCACGGCCGCATTAAGCACCGTGCCGCCCACTTCGGTGCAGATCGGCGGCGTATCCGACCAGCCGCCCGCAAAGTCGATACGTACCGGCGTCGTAACCCAAACCACCTGATCATGCAAAATCGCGGCCGGACGAGGTTTCACACACGGCTCGAAACTCATCGCCACGGCCTCGGCCACAGCCGCAAAAGCATCGGCTTGAGGCGTCTTTACTCCGAACGAATGACTCGCGATGCCCTTTTCAAGGATCATCGCCATGAGCCGTAAAACACGCGCTCTGAGCAACGGTTTGCGCAGCGCTTCGCCCTCCAGCAACGCCACAAGCTCCCTCAGCACCAGCGCGGCCTCGTCCTGACTGCGGATCTCGTCGCACACCGTGGCGGACGGCAACGTGTCGTCGCCCAACAACCGTTCCGCGACACTCATCAGATTCACCTGCCGGCGGATCTCCTGCCGTACCGCCAACAGCCGCTCGTGATTCACCCGCGGCAATAACTCCGCAATACCGTAGCGTCGCCCCCGCCCTTCGTCCCTTCCGCCATTCGCGACCGAAATCGCGCCTGCCAACACCTCATTCAGCCCTCCCACACGCCACAGACGCGCACGCCACAAGCCCTCTTTTTCATCACCCTGCCACAGGCGCGAGGCTTTGACCCCGTTGCGAGCCATCCACTTTTCAATCGGCGCATTCAGGAAAAGACAGGGCTTCACGTCTCCGAAAGCCGTTTTGAAATCGTCGTCCAGACCGTAGGCCAGCACCGCCCACCCGTTTTTGCCAACCGGTAAACAGACCGCTCCGATCCCCTTCGGCAACCGTATCGCGACCGAAGCCTCGGACGGCAATCCCGTCAGAATGTTCTCACCCGCCAACACCAGTTCCGGACAAGCGGCCGCATAGACCGCCTCGATCAGCGCATTGCCGGTTTTGAGCGGACACTCGATCCGCGAATTGAAAATAAAGGTCCGCCCGATCTCTCCGCCGTTCGCCACGCACGCGCCGCTGCCATTGACGAAACGGTACTCCTGCGCCGTGCGCGATAGTCCCGAGAAACCGGAGAGCAGTTCGCGGCTGCTGCCAATGTGGAAAAACTCGCAGTAAGGCACAATGTTTACTTGGAACGGCACGTCGTGCAACGCTCTGTAGAACGCGCGCATCCGCCGACCGTGCGCCGCATCGCGCCGCCGACCCGCCACAAACCGTTCCAGATAGCGCGCCTCATCGAAACGCGGCGCAACCGCCATGGTCAGCTCTTCGTAAAGATCCAGCGCGGGGCAACGCCCGTCCGAAAGCTCCCGAAGCAAGCCCTTGGAGGCAAAGGACAACAATTTCCCGCACGTCGCGGGATCAAAGCTCACAAGCCCCGTATCGACCGCCACATGCCCGAACGGGTCCACCGCACCGCACGCGCGCGCCTCCGGCTCCGATGGCTTCTGCAGAAAATCAGCCACAGGCACACATTCGGTCCGCAGCGGGTTTGCGCCGAAACCCGAAGGCACATACACGCCATGGTGCGCCCCTCGTTCCGCCGGCCCGAAGTACGCCACCCCCGTGATGCCCGGCTGAGAGAAGTCCACCGATGCGTGGTCAAACGTCAGCAGCACATCCCCGGAGGTCACCAACACGTGCCCTCCTTGCGGCGCGGGCAAAACCGACACCGTCTGCAAGATCAGATCGAAAAGCGCCAACGGCAAACCGTTAGGCGAGACCGTCGGAACCGGCGTGAAGACCTTGCCCTGTGCCGCATACGCGGGCGTGCGACGGCTATCCCCGCCGGAATGGCAGATAAGAATGCGCTTGCCCCTGAAAAAAGCGACGAGATCGCCGCATCGGTTGACGGCTTTCATGCCCCGCCCCCGCCGCTTGTCGGCTGACGAAACGGAAGAAACACCCCCCTCGCGCACCAGTTCCGCCAGCACGTTCAGCGTCGCGCCCAGCGAACCCACGCGCCGTCCGCCCGGGTCGGCGATCACCAGCGCCCGCGTGGCCGGATCAAGCAAGCCGTTCGCCTGCCGCCATGCCAATTGCGTCCTGTATCCTTGCGCCTGAGCCTCGTTCGCCGCCGTCAGAATCAGAATATCAAAGGGTGTCATGGACAAACGTTATCATGTCCTCCTAAAACCCGTCAATAGATGCGAAACGGAATCACCCCACGCTTGCGGCGAGCCTCTTTTTTGCTATGCTACTGCCCATGCGGATTTATATCGACTTCGACGATGTGTTGTGCGAAACCGCGCGCCACCTTTCGGCCTTAGCACGCGACCTGTACAACCGTGACGTACCCTACGAAGCGATTTCGGTTTTCGATCTCCGGCAGGCGTTCTCCCTTTCGGCTGCCGAGATCGATCATCTCATGGACCATGCGCACCGCGCCGACTTTCTCGCGTCGCTGACGCCGACACCGGGAGGACTGGAAGCCGTACGGGCCTTGGAAGAACACGGCCACTCGCTCACGATCGTCACAGGGCGCCCCGCCGCCAGCCACAGCGGATCCTACGGCTGGTTGCGCAAATACGGACTTGAACACCTTGACATCCTTTATTTCGACAAATACGGACGCACCCCGCCGCATCCGTCCATCCGCATCCCCAAGATGCTGAACCGCGCTGAGTTCGCCGCACTCCACTTTGACGTCGCCATCGACGACTCGCCCGAGGCGCTTGACCTGCTGGCACCGCGCAAAGACTGCATGGTCATCGTCTATGATCGCCCGTGGAACCGACGCTACACGCATGCGGATAACATGCGGCGTACCGGATCGTGGCAGGAGATCGTCAACCTGATCGGGGGCTTCTCATGAACGGTTACGCACGCGCTTTTTTTACGCTCGCCTGCATTGCCTTCACGGGATGCACACCTATGCCGCAGACCTCTCAAATCAAAGGAAACGCCATGTATTGGACTCAAGAATTCGACCACCTGTTACCGTTGCTCGGCCACCGCAACTGGATTCTTATCGTGGATAAGGCTTATCCGTATCAAAGCGCTCGGGGCATCACCACGCTCGACACCAAGGCCCCCTTGCCCGAGGTCCTCGAGAAAGTCGTGGCCTCCATGAAAACCTCCACGCACGTGAAGCCTGTCTTCTACACCGACAAGGAACTGGACTTCATCACCGAAGAGATGGCTCCCGGCGTCGAGGCCTATCGTAAAGACCTCGCCCGTATTCTGGCAGGCGCGCAGACGCAGACGCTCTTGCACAACTCCGTCTTCAGCAAACTGGACGAAGCCGCTAAGCTTTTCAACGTGGTGATCCTCAAGACCGAAGGCACGATCGCTTATTCCTCGGTTTTCATCGAGCTGGACTGCGCCTACTGGAACGCGGACAAGGAGAACCTGCTCCGCGAAAAAATGAAGTAACCGTTTGAGATCACGCAGCGGGATGTTCCGGTTTTTGAGGCGGTCATCCCGTGTTCGGGGAAAACTCGGGCCGCGCAAACCGTGTTGAAAAACCGGACACGTCCCGACGTCAGTGACGTTGGGAGCCGTTTGCCCTCGCTCCGCGCACAAACGCGGTTTGGCCTTCTTCGTGATACGAGCTGCGCACGAGCGGCTCGCTCGCCACAAAATCAAAGCCCAGTCCGTAGGCCCGTTCGCGTATTCGCCCGAATTCTTCGGGCGCGACATACCGCGCGACCGAAATATGGCGCTGACTCGGCTGGAGATACTGGCCCGCATAGAAGATACGGCAACCGGCCGCCCTCGCATCACGCAAGGTCTGCTCCACCTCCGCGAAGGTTTCACCGAGTCCCAACATCAGGCTGGTTTTGACGATCAATCCGGCGGCGGCCGCCTGCCGCAACACCGCGAGAGAACGCTCGTAATCGGCTTGCGGACGCGCCTGCGGATAGAGGCGCGGCACCGTCTCAAGGTTATGGCCAAAAACTTCCGGACGCGTCTGAATGACCTTTGCGATCGCCGTCACATCGCCACGGAAGTCCGGAACCAACACCTCAACAAGAATATCGGGCACCGCCGCGTGAATCGCGTCGACGGTCTGCGCCCAGAGACGCGCACCGCCATCCGGCAGGTCATCGCGCGTCACCGAGGTGATCACCACCTCTTTCAGCCCCGTCTCCTTCACGGCGGCCGCCACACGCTGCGGTT
Source organism: uncultured Lentisphaeraceae bacterium (assembly GCA_964612775.1). Classification (GTDB taxonomy): domain Bacteria; phylum Verrucomicrobiota; class Kiritimatiellia; order RFP12; family UBA1067; genus DAOPZC01. Next base: position 7,394 of record CAZTDL010000050.1, on the reverse strand, counting down.
CTTCCGGATCAGGCGGCAATACCACGCGTTTATCCACATTGCAGAAGCGACAGCCGCGCGTACAACGGTCGCCTAAGATGAGCATGGTGGCACGCCCGTGGGCCCAACACCGGCCGAGGTTGGGACAAAAAGCCTCCTCGCATACCGTATGCAAGCCATATGCGCGCAACCGATCCTTCGTCGCCTGAAAGAGCTCGTTCTGGCCGATTTTGACGCGGATCCAAGGCGGCTTGCACCCGCAGGGCTGATGAGACCGATCATCCATAACGCGTATGACACCTCAGTCGATTTGCATCAGCACCGGTGCCTGCAGAAGGCCGAACGGTATCATGTAGTAATCGTCACGCCAAACCTTGGCATGGCCCCCGATGCGCGCATCGTACCAATCGCGTTCGCCGGGTTCTTTGTTGGGCCAGCCGTTGTTGCAGCGGAAGGACGCGGGCCCCACGCCCGTCAGTTCGCCGCCCTTGTGATGATGCGGCCCCATCTGATTACGCAGACTGTTCGTGAGTGACACGCGAACCGTATTCTTGCCGGACTTAAGCGCGGCGGTCACATCCGTCTCCCACGGACTCGCGAAGAGCGGCGGACAGGGCATCCCGTTGACGGTCACGTTGATGATGACCGCTTCAAACGAGGGGAACGAAAGCATGACCTTCTTGCCCGGCTGCAGCGCGGGCACGTCGAATGAGCCTTCAAGCAAAAATTCGCCCGCATAGAACGGATAGCCCTGGGGCACAAGATCGCCGGTGAAGGAAGCGGTTTCTTTCGTCACCGTAAACCGCTTGAAACTATGAATCGGCTTCTTCTGCAACAGCCCCTCTTGGTTCCGATAGGTGTCCGCAAGCGGCTGATCCGCCTGTTCGGCCCTCACCGCAAAATCGCCGATCAGATAAACGCTCTCGATCTCGGTACCATAGCGTTTACGGGCATTCAGACTGGCCGGGATGCCCGCGACAAAATTCAGTGTCAGGATAATCTCATTGCGACCGGGTTTAAGAAGTCCGTTGATGTCCTGCGTGCGGAAAACGATGTCGCGATAGAAACCGCTGCCGGCGAAATCAACCGGCTTGTTATTGACGGTGATCGAGGTGTACATTTCCGGCTGTTCAACCACCAGCTTGCACAGGGTCGGAACATCCGTGATCTGAGGCTCGAACTTCATTTTGAGTTCACCGTCATAGGGCATTTTCTGCGCGCAGCGGTCGTAAAAAGCGAGTACCGGTTCGGGCTCGCTCCATGTTACACCGCCGTCTTTGGAAAAACGGGCGGTATCGAGCGTCAGCGCATTCGGATCCACGCGCTTTCCATTCCACAGACCGTTCAGCTTCACCAGTTCTTTGCGTTCGCCCGGCAACTGGTAGTCGCGGTCGAACGGAACGCCCTTGGCGACGGCCCCCATGCAGAGGACCCACGTTTGCGCGGGCGCGAACGCAATCGCGTATGCGCCATCGGCTTCAGGTTTTAAGCGCAGGCACTGACCGTTCACCGGATTCAAAAGTGCGACCGGCACATCGCGGTCATCAAAACGCAGAGCCACGATGCGGTTCTCAAAGCGAGAGGTGTTAGAGAGCTGAAGCGTATGGCCGTTTGAGACGCGGCGCAGATGCGTCCAGACCTCTTCGCGTTTATCGCCGTTCAACGTGAAGAACGGGCGAGCCTTCGCGTTCAACGCGGCCGTCAAATCATCGGCTTTCACCAGCGGCGCGAACTGTTTCAAGGGAGGCAGATCGGCCGAATTCTCCGCCCCGTCGACCAGCGAGGGATACTCCTCGACAACAAAGACGGTCCCGCCCTGTTCGGCGAACCGCTTCAGTAACGTCAGCGTAGACGCGCGGATGGTGAGCATCTTCGGAACGACAACCATGCGGTAGGCCATTCGGCCGATCGCGAATCGGCCATTCGCGACCGAACCGACCTCCGAGATAATCTGCTCGTCGCCGATATCAAAATTGCGGTGCGTACGCATCAGAGCGTTGAGAAGTCCCTCATAGGCGCTGTCACGCTTCCCCGCCCCGTTCGATCCGTTTTCGATATAGTCCGACTCGATGGGGCTCAGCACGCAGACTTCCGGCTCAGTCTGCCCGATGGTCGCAAAATACGCGAGACGCGCGGAGTAGTCCTCAAACAGCCGGTTGTAACGCCAGTAGGGCTGTTGGGGACTGATGGTCGGCGGATAATCGCGCTTACGTTCGCCTTTCATGCTATATAGCGAAAGATGCGGGCACATAAAGTTCACGCCCATGAGCGTGTGCCAAGAAGTGATCCACATGCGGTCTTCGAATGTCATGTTGTGGCCGCTGATTCCGAAAAGTTCACTCAAACGGCGACGCTGACCATACTGATTAGCGACAGAGGTCATGACCTTGCCGCAATGGATCGAATTGTAACGCAGGCCGAGCGCGTCGATACCCGGCATCTGCATATGACGCAGCTGCTGCATCAGATTGCCTTCGTTCAGCATATTGACGCGAGGCGCATCTTCACCGTTATAATGACCGGTCCAGATAAAATGATTGGTGGCGCAATAGTCGCCGATCTGTTTGGAAAAGGCCTGCTCGAAGCACGCCGCGACCGTACGGTAATAATCGAGCCTCGCCTTACGCCAGTCTCCGGTTTCCGCGAAAAGCGACGGCAGACAGGGAATGAGATCATAGCCGGCACGAGCCTTGAAAGCCGCCGGGATAACGGGAGAAAAGCTGACGACCCCCTGATTGACAATCTTGGGACGCGGGCTGATTTGAGGCTCATCGGTAAAAATGCCGCACACGTGCGGCTTGCCGCCGAACTTCTGAACATAAGGCGTATAACTGCAATCGATAAAAGCCTTCGCCATGTCTGGATTCATCAAATCAACCCATGAGGTCCCGTTGAACCAAGGATCTCCCAGCGGATTGACATGACAGACATACCGGTAGCCGGCATCCTCGAAGAGCACCGTATCCGGCGCAACGACAGATTGGCCTTTCGCCACGCGCACCAGCGAGCGGGCCTGAAAAGCCGCATCTTTGAGAGGCACGATACCGCCCGCAAAACCGCTGGGCCATTTGTCCTCGTCATAGAACCAGGCGTCCAGGCCCAACGCCTGCGAACTCTTGACGCCGGAGTCCATCATCGCGAACCAGCGTTCGCTCAAATACTCCGTGAGCAGGCCGATGCGGCTATGCAGAAAGGTGCCGCCAAAACCACCATCCTTGAACGTATGCAGCTGACGCGACAACTCAACAGGATCGAGTTCGTCGTTGAGGGAATAAAAGGGCACAGAGCGATACGTGTTGGCTGGCGTCCGAAAAGCGTTCTGCGTGAACCGGTCAGGGTCTTCCTTCACGGAAACGACCTTTTTGGCATCCTGTTTCATAAATGTGCAACCGGCGAGGCTCAAAGCCAGACCGGCAACGAACAATTTCCTCATCATCGTATTCATCCCCTTGGAAAAGTTTTAATGCGTGAGAAGTTAATCAAAAAAGACGGCGGGCGGCAAGGACTGGCACAGCGCATGATCCATTCCTTTTGCTTCATCATGATATATGCCGCAAGGTATCGCGGTTTATCGGCCCGTCTCTTTTTCAGATTCCGCACGACGTTGCCACGCATAGCGGACGAGAAGACAAGAGACGAAAATGAGGCCCAGATACAGCAGACGCGTCGCGATTACCCAAGGAATCTGCGCCTCCGTATAAAGCGACACCCATTTCCCGTCCACCAGCTTTTTCATCAGGATGGTTTTCCATCCGTCCGTAGCAAGCCACCCGACAAGAATCGTCAGCAGAAAGACCGGAGTCACAAAGACCACGACCGGCTTGAAAAGGGCGGGGAGACGCCAGCGGGAACCTCTGTGAAGTTCAGCCCAGCCGCGCTTGGGCCCGAAACAGAAGACGAAGACCAACGCCTCAAACAGACCGAACATCGGCAATCCAAACGAGCTGAACCAAAAATCCATCTCCTCCAGCACGCCGTCGCCGAAAATGCACAAATGCGCAACCGCAAAGCACAGGAGCCCAACAACGGTTACGCACCTTTTCCGATTAAATCCGAACTCCTCTTCCAGAAAAGCGATAGAAGGTTGTAAGATCGAGACCGCGCTAGTGACCCCCGCGATGAAAAGAAGCAGAAACCAAGCGAAACCGACCCAAGCACCTCCGGCCATATGATTGAAAATAAGCGGCGTAGTGCGGAAGGCGAGGCCAAAGGTACCGCCGTCCACGGCTTGTGCCGTACCCGCCGGACCAAAGAACAAATAGGCGGCAGGGATCACGATTGAGCCGCCAAACACGATCTCCGCAAACTCGTTGAGCAGCGATGCGGTCGTCGAAGGGTGCAACACATCGTCATCCGCCTTCATATAGGTGGCATAGGTGAGCAGCACGCCGATGCCGACGGAGGTCGAAAAGAAAACCTGCCCGGCCGCTTCTAGCCAGACCTTGCCGTTCTTGAGCGCGTTGAAATCGGGCATCCACTGAAACCCCAGCGCGTGACGCAAATCCCAGTCCGGGTTCACAGGCGCACCCAGCGTAAACACGCGAATCATCAGCACGAAAGCCATAAAGAAAAGCAGCGGCATCGCCACTTTACAGAAACGCTCGATGCCCTTGCTGATTCCGTGATAGATAATCCAGAAATTACTGGTAAACGTGATAAGAAAAAACAGATAGGCCATCCAGCGACCATGGAAATACTCACCCGTACCGCTCAGATAACCGCTTAAGAACGACCCCATCCCCGCTGCGGTCGTCACGGCGGCATATCGGCCCGTCAAGGCGAAGACGCTATAGGCGAGCGTCCACGACTCGATATAGACGTAATAGAAGAAAATGCCAAGCGCCCCCGTAATGCCCAGTACGCCGATATATTTCAGCCACGGCCGTTTACGGTCGCTGACCGCATCGAAAATGCCAGGGGCACTCCCATGACCGAAAAGACCGCCGTAACGTCCCATTGCCCACTCCATCCAGCACAGCGGCAAGGCGAGAAAAAGAAAGGCGATAAAATACGGGATCATGAACGCGCCGCCGCCATTGCGCGCGGCCACGCCGGGAAAGCGCAGAAAATTGCCAAGGCCAACCGCGCATCCCGCCGCGGCCAATATCACGCCGAGGCGACTGCCCCAAGAATCACGGACTTTTTTTGTGCGTTGCACAGACATATGCTCGCTCCCAGAAGACCCTCTTTTGAATATGCCGTCTCCTTTATCCCTCAGCGCATTCCTCTATCACGCGAACGCCTCGAACGGCAGAAGGATTAACCCGCCCGGCGGCAACCGGCGATGCCGGCCTCAGCCACCGCCCCGCCTGTCCGTCGCAGGGCAAACAAAGGCCACACCCACAGGCGCGTAACCCGGATACGCAAACGACACCGAAAACCGCTTGTCGAGACACATCGTCTCCGCCGCATCAGGAGAGACGTCGATCCGCACCTGCAACTCGTTCTTTTTCCGTCCCTGGAGACTTCTGATTCTGATCCCGTCCTTATTCAAATCCCACGTCAGTTTGGCCGGCAGCAACAGGTCTTTCCATGCGCCTCGGAGAATCACGCGATATGTTTGGGGCTGACTTCCCGCCTTCAGTGTAACCCGCGGCGGAAAAGCCATAAGATTGTCCTCCGCCGCCGTTTGGAAACGGAAGACAAGGGGAGACATGTCAACCGCGCCGAAAACCGGCATCTGGACAACCAAGGCATGCCGTCCGGGAAGGGCTGCGGCCGTGACAACGGTCACCTCATACTGCGCCGTCTTTTCCGTCCGGGCGACAACGCCCAGCGTCACCGACAACCCGTCACTGTTTGAGACCACCTCCGGTTTACCCAGAGACACGCCGGGAACGGTTGCGGCAAGAATCAAACGGTTTGTAGTCGGGCTTCCGTCTTTCGCCAGTTTCAACGCGATCGGCTCGATCGGCACACCCGAAAACAGCGGGGCGACCGTCCCCGTCAGCGCAAGCTGAAGACGCGGCTCATCGCTATCATCCGCGCAGATCCAAAGGCTGCGGGTAAAATCGCCGCGAACCATTCTCGGATCCATAATCATGTGGATGATGACATCGCCGCCCGGCGGCACAACATTCGTCGTCGACGCCGTTGCCGTAATGCACGAGCACGTGGGAACCAGCCGAGTGATTTTAACGGGAAACGTCCCGCTGTTAACAACGCGGAAAGGCACATTGGTGACCATGCGGTCTGTGATCGCGCCGATATCAACAACGTTTGTGCCGGACACGCGAAGGCGGGGCGCTTCCGATGTTTTTCCCGAAAAGCGATCAGCCTCTTGAACGCCCGCCCAGACACTTCCGAGCATCAGCGATATGAGTGCCACAGAAAAGATTCTTGTCCTCATTAAGCTCCTCGCCATCGAAGCCTTTGCACGTCCGGCAAATATCGCAAAACGGGGTGTCCCCGCAGTCGTGACGAAAACGTTGCCCGACCCGCAAAACGTTTTCACCCCGCGCGCATCGGTTTCCCAAAAGCGCCCCTCGCGCTCTTTTTTTGATTATAGGCAGGGCTTCGGCACACGTGCAAGAGGAATGTCGTCCCGGTATGGAAAAGCTTTGATCCCACCGGCTTTTTTTGTATGATACGGATTATCGATTAGAGGTTGTTTGCGGTATTTTCGACAGAGGGGAGATGTCCGAATGAAACGGGGTTGGTTACCGATCATACTGGGCTGTGCGGTGTTGAGCGGATCCGCAGCGCCCGAACCGAAAAAACCTCTTTTTGAAGAGGGCAAAATCACCGCGCCGGAATCCCCTCTCGACGCCATCGTTTTAAGAAACATCACCCGAAAGGGCATCCGCCCCTCCTATTGCACCGATGCGGTCTTCCTGCGCCGCGCCTATTTGGATGTCATCGGCACGCTCCCCACCGCTGACGAGGCCCGCGCGTTTCTCAACGACCCCTCTCTCAATAAAAGGCGAGCGCTGGTGGACCACCTGCTGGCCCGAGACGAGTTCGTCGATTACTGGGCCATGAACTGGAGCGATCTCCTGCGCGTCAAAGCCGAGTTCCCCGTCAATCTCTGGCCCAACGCCGCGCAGGCCTATCACCACTGGCTCCGCGTCGCGATCCGCGACAACAAATCCTATGACCGTTTCGTTCGCGAACTGCTCACGTCAAACGGCAGTAATTTCCGAGTTGGTCCCGTCAACTTCTACAGGGCCATCCAAGACCGTTCCCCATCGGGCATCGCGACGGCCGTGGCGCTTACCTTCATGGGAACGCGCGCCGAAAACTGGTCCACCAACACATTGGCAGGAATGGCCGTCTTCTTTTCGCAAGTGAGCTACAAGCCCACCCGCGAGTGGAAAGAGGAGATCGTCTACTGGAATCCGGACAAGGCTGCGGAAACATCCGCAGGGCCGCTCGTCGGCGTGCTGCCTGACAAGACGAGAATCGAAATACGGTCA